>JANMFA010000024.1:0-6227 GCA_031377545.1 Hyphomicrobiales bacterium
GTTGGGAACATCGACGCCGACCTCGATCACCGTGGTGCTGACGAGGATGCGGGTGTCGCCCCGGGCGAACCGCTCGACCGCCTGGTCCTTGTCAGGCCCCGGCATCTGGCCATGGACCATATCCACCCGCTCCCCGTAGAGCTGCCGGAGATGCTGGAAGCGCTCCTCCGCCGCAGACACATCGAGGATTTCGGATTCTGCCACCAGCGGACACACCCAATAGACCTGTGCGCCATTCTCGACCGCCCGCCCGATACCGGAGGCGACCTCGTCCATTCGGTCCAGCGTCACCGAGCGGGTGTCGATGGGCTTGCGACCGGCAGGCTTCTCGCGCAGCACGGAGACGTCCATGTCGCCGAAATAGGTCAGCACCAGCGTGCGCGGGATCGGCGTTGCGGTCATCACCAGGAGATCGACGCCATTGCCTTTGGATGAGAGCGCGAGGCGTTGATGCACGCCGAAGCGGTGCTGCTCGTCCACCACGGCAAGCGCCAGGTCCTTGAACACCACCTGTTCCTGGAACAGTGCATGCGTGCCAACCACCAGATCAATCGTGCCATTGGCCAAGCCTTCGAGCGAGACACGCCGCTCCGAGGCCTTGTCGCGCCCTGTCAGCAGGGCGATGCGCATTCCGGCAGCTTCAGCCAGCGGCAGCAGGCGGTCAAAATGCTGCCGCGCCAGGATTTCTGTCGGCGCCATCATGGCGGCCTGCCGCCCGGCTTCTACGGCGCGGGCCATGGCGAGCAGGCCGACGACCGTCTTTCCCGAGCCGACATCGCCCTGCAGCAGGCGCAGCATCCGGTCATCGCTCGCCATGTCGTGTCCGATTTCGCGCAAGGTCTGCTCCTGTCCGTCGGTCAGCGCGAAGGGAAGGGCGCGGCGTATCCGGGCTTCGATTGCGCCGGTGCCATGTGTCGGGCGACCCGAGGCCTTCTTCATGCGCGCCCGGATCATGATGATCGCCAACTGGTTCGCCAGCAATTCGTCATAGGCCAGGCGCTGACGCATCAGGCTCGCGGGAGAAAACGGCACCAGATCGACCGGATTATGGACGGCCCGCATCGCATCGGCGAAACTGGGCCAGCCCCGCTTGGCAAGCAGCGCGGCATCGTTCCATTCCGGCAGGGCAGGGAGCTTCGCCAATGCGGCCTTGGCCGTGCGGGCCACAAGGCGCGGCCCCAGGCCTTCGGTCAGCGGATAGATCGGCTCCACCGGCGGCAATTGCGCCAGTTGCTGCTCGTCGAGAATGCGGTCGGGGTGCACCATCTGCCGGAGGCCGTCGAACATCTCCAGCTTGCCCGAGAGCCAGCGTGTCGCGCCCAGCGGCAGCATGGTCTGGATCTGTCCGATGCGCGCGTTGAAGAACACCAGCTCCATATCCGCCGTGTCATCCGACACCAGCACGCGAAACGGGGCCTTGATGCGACCGGCAGGCGGGGGGCGATGCGCCTCCACCACAACCTTCACCGTGATCACCTCGCCAAACGGCGCATCCCGCAGCATGGGGCGCAATCGCCGGTCGATGCCGCCATGGGGGAGATGCATCAGGATGTCGGAGACACGCGCCGGTCGTCCATCCCGCCCCAGCAGGCGATCATAGAGTGGCGCGAATTTCGGCCCGACCCCGGCAAGGGTTGTCAACGGCGCGAACAGCGGATCGAGAAGCGACGGACGCATCGCGCAGATTTGGACTGTCGCGGCATGCGAGGCAAGGGGCTGAAGGCACCAGCCGCTGGCGTTTGCTCAGGCGGTGCGCACCTGATCCACGCCAGCCGAAGCGCAGTCCGCAATCAGCCGCTTCAGCTCAGGACGGCAAGAACCGCAATTGGTCCCCGCCTTCAAGGCAACGCCCACAGCATCGACATCGACTGCGCCGCCAAGGATCGCATTCTCGATCACGGCGCGCCGCACACCGAAGCAGGAACAGACCAGCGGTCCCAGATCCACGCCACCGCTGGGTGGCCTGCCAGCCAGAAGGACCTTGCGCTGCGAAACATCCAGGTTTTCACCCGGCAGCATCTCGATAAGCCAGTCGAGCGCCATGCTATCGCGCCGACGTCCGACGAAGAGGGCGGATTGTAGATTGCCTGCCGCCAGGGCGATCACGCGGAAATCGCCTGCCTCCGTATCGCCAAGCCGCGCATGCTCCGGCATCTCGCCCAACAGGTTGACCAGAACGCCATGGAGCGCATCGGGTTTCAAGGTCGATGCAAACACGATGGCTTCGCCGCAGGGAACGGTGAAGCGGGCGTGCGCGATCCATGGCGGCAGCTCGATCCTCGTGCGTGAGACAAGAAAGCCCTCGGACTGCATGGCAACCGGCGCAAGGGCAACCGGCGTCGCCTTGAGATCAGGCTGGCCGGAAACCGCATCGGTGAAGCTGTGGACCACGGAATCAACACGCGCGAGGCCGCTGGTGGCGTTGGTCCAGTGAAATGGAGCGAAGACAGTGCCGCGCGGCAGGCCATCGTCAAATTGCACCCGCAAAGTCACAGCCCCGTTCGGGCTTTCGATGCGGACATAGCCGCCTTCGGCCAGCGTAGATGCCGCCGCATCGTCGGGATGAACCGAGAGGAATGGCTCTGCGATGTGGCGGGCAAGTCGCGTTGCCTTTCCTGTGCGAGTCATCGTGTGCCAGTGGTCGCGCACGCGACCGGTGTTCAGCGTGAAGGGATAGCGTCTGGATGTGCGTTGGGCAGGCAACGGTTCCGCCACGGCAACAAACCGCGCCTTTTGGTCAGGCGTGTAGAACCGACCATCCGCAAAGAAACGCTCACGCGGCAGTTGGCCCGCTCGCCACGGCCACTGGAAGGGTTGCATGGCGTCGAAGGCATCGTCGTCAAGGGTGGAAACCGCGCCCAGATCGAAATCGCGGTCGCCATTGTTCTCAAATGCAGACAATGCTGCATGCTCGCGAAAGATGTCGGCCGCGCTCGTGTAGTCAAAACCTGAGAAGCCCATTTTCTGCCCAACAAGCGCAAGATGCTCCCAGTCAGGCCTGGTTTCGCCCGGAGGTGCAAGGAACGAGCGCTGGCGCGATATCCGCCGCTCGGAATTGGTGACGGTGCCGTTCTTCTCGCCCCAGGCAGATGCCGGCAGCATGACATGAGCCCCTGCAAGGCTGGTATCGGTGGATGCGAGCGCTTCGGACACCACAAAGAGATCAAGCTTTGCCATGGCAGCCCGCATGGCATCGGCGCGGGGCAGGGTAACGGCCGGATTGGTGTGCATCACCCAAAGAGCCTTGATCTCGCCGCGCTCGATCGCCTCGAACATCTGCACGGCTTTCAGGCCTTCGCCCTGTGCCATGCGCGGGGCATCCCAGAAGCGACGGACGCGGTCGATCTCGGGTACCGAGTACCCCATATGGGCCGCCAGCATGTTGGCCAGACCGCCGACTTCGCGGCCCCCCATCGCATTGGGCTGGCCAGTCAGCGAAAGCGGTCCGCAACCGGTCCTGCCGATGCGCCCCGTGGCGAGATGGCAGTTCAGGATGGCATTGACCTTGTCCGTCCCCTGGATCGCCTGGTTGACGCCCTGGCTGTAACAGGTGACGACCCTTTGGCGTGCGACAAAAAGATCGACGAAATGACTTATATCGGAGGATTCAATACCTGTTTTCCCAGCCACCACTTCAAGGCTAGGAGCAATGTTTCGTGCGGCTTCAAGCGCAAGATCAAGCCCGGAGGTGTGGTTCTCGACGTAGGCGATGTCCATCGCATCACGCGCGGCGAGGCACACGAGCAGCCAGGAGAACAATACGCTGTCCGTACCGGACCTGACGCTCAGTTGCAGATCAGCACCGGCGCTGGTGGCGGTGACGCGCGGATCGATGTTGACGATGATTGCGCCGCGGCGTTCGCGCGCCAGTTGCATCCGCTGGAACAGGACGGGATGGCACCACGCGGCATTCGACCCGACAAGGATGATCAGATCAGCTTCTTCAAGGTCAGCATATGTGTTGGGAACCGTGTCGGATCCAAAGGCGCGTCGATGTCCCGCGACGGAAGACGCCATGCACAGGCGGCTGTTGGTGTCGACATGGCCCGTGCCGATGAAGCCCTTCGCGAGCTTGTTGGCGACGTAGTAGTCCTCCGTCAGCATCTGACCAGACAGATAGAACGCGACCGCGCCGGGTCCATGCTCGCCGATCACACGCTCAAGCCCATTCGCGACATAGCGAACGGCTTTAGTCCACGTTGACCTCTGGCCGTGGATCATCGGGTGCAGCAGCCGCCCGTCGAGCGATAGCGTCTCGCCCAGAGCGGATCCCTTGACGCACAGGCGGCCAAAATTGGCGGGATGCGCCTCGTCTCCCTTGACGGTTGCACCACCGCTGCCGTCAGGGGTGACAGTTACGCCGCAGCCGACGCCGCAATATGGGCAAGTGGTCCTGACGGATTGGGCCATCTCAGGCTGCTGCAGGCAAGGTGGCTTGGGCGATGTCGCGGCCATGCAGCAGAGTCCGGCGCATCGGACCGATGTCGACGCGACGCCGGATCAGGTCTAGATACCAGAGTCCGTCATCGGCATCGCCAACGAGGACGCAACCCGTCAGTGTTTGTCCGTTGAAGACCAGCTTGCGGTAAATGCCGGCTTTGCGATCCTCCATGATGGCCGACTGCGTTCCTGGCTCCCCCATAAAATCTCCGGCTGAGAAAACCGGCACACCAGAGACTTTCAGATTGGTCGACAGCACCATTCCGCCGAAACCCGCTTCTCGGCCTGCAAGTCGCTGGGCCAGGACATCGGCCTGCGCATAGGCCGGCTCGACCAGACCATAGGCCGTCCCCTGGTGTTCGGCGCATTCGCCGATGGCAAAGATGCCTGGCACATTTGTCATCATGTCATCGTCGATGCAGATTCCACGGTTCACAGAGAGCCCGGCGTCGCGCGCAAGTGTCGCCGAGGGGCGAATGCCAACGGCGAAGATCACGATATCCGCCTCCAGATCGCTGCTGTCCGCGAAACGCAATCCCGACGCCGCCGTCTCGCCAGTCACAGCCGCGGTTGATCGGTTGAGCAGCACGCGGATACCCTTTCGTTCAAGCTGGCGACGCAGGATTGCTGCGGCAGCAACATCCAACTGGCGTTCCATCAGCCGATCCATCACATGCACGAGCGCCACGGAACCGCCGCGCTTGGCGATGCCATAGGCCGCCTCGATGCCCAGCAATCCGCCACCGATCACCGCGACCCGCTGACCGGAGAGGATCGCCGCATCCATGATGGCAATATCGGAGAGGTCGCGGAACGTCATGACGCCCGGGAGGTCCGCGCCGGGCAAGGGCAACCGGATGGGATCGGAGCCTGTCGCCAGGACGCAAAGGTCGAAAGGGATGGCGTCACCATTTGCCAGATGCGCAATTCGCGCCTGCGTGTCGAGCCTGTCGACCCGCGCACCGGTTCGCAGCGCAATGCCATGGGCCGCATACCATTCCCGCGGCTTCATCTCTATGTCGCGATGCGTGACGTCCTGCGCCAGTAGAGCCGAAAGCAGCACCCGGTTATAGGCTGGCTCAGGTTCCGCGCCAACAACGGTGATGGCATACCTGTCCGGGGCCAGCCGGACCAGGCTTTCGAGAAACCGGACGCTGGCCATCCCGTTGCCAATAACGAGCAGCCGTTGCAGCGGTGGAGTTGCAGCCTGGGTCATTGCCAAGCCAGACCGTCAGACCGCAGCCCGCTTGATCTTCAGGCCCTTGAGATAGCCCATCGGATCGGCTGGATCGAACTTCACACCATCGAAGAATGTTTCAATGCCGCGTGAATCGCCTGTCGGTGCGTTGGGAACGCCGAGCGTCTTGGCCGCATCCGACCAGAGATCCGAACGGTTGGTCTTGTTGACCACCGCCTTGATATCTGTGGTCAGTGGAAATTTGCCCCACCGCATGTTTTCAGCCACAAACCAGGCATCGAGGCTCTTCCATGGGTAGGACACGGCACCATTGTCACCCCAGAATTTCATGGCGAGCTTGAGATCCGTGACCTTGCGGCCGTTGCCATAGTTGATCTCGCCCTTCAGGCGCCCGATGATGTCCGCGACCGGAACGTTGAACCATTGGCGGCGACTGACGATCTCCGCCATCTCCTGCTTGTTCTCCGCCTTGTCGCACCAGATCTGTGCTTCCATCACTGCCATCATGATGGCGCGGGTTGCGATCGGGTTCTTGTCGACGAAGTCGGCGCGCATGCCGAGCACTTTCTCCGGATGGCCGTTCCACAAT
>JANMFA010000054.1:0-6150 GCA_031377545.1 Hyphomicrobiales bacterium
TTCTGGAACTGTCGTTCTGGGCCGGCGTCGTCAAATGCGGCTTGCGGCGCTGGTCCGTAGAGATCGGCCGTGCCGTCGAGACGGTCGATGCAGATGAAGATCGCACCAGCTTCCGCCGCGCCCTTGCGGCGCACGACAGCAAAGGCGTTCTCGCCGTTGCGCAAGCGGATATAGGCGGAAACAAAGATGTCGGAGCGAAGGCGCATCGATCAGTGATGCGTCAGTCGTCACTCGATGGCAATGCCCGAAGCCTGCGCCAGCTCGCGCATCACCCGTGCCGGGTTCTCCGTGCGCGAGGGCAGCTTGCGGTCCTTTTCGAACCGGTCGAGCGCTGCCCGGGTGCCCGCACCGAAATGGCCATCATCCCGCAGCGGCCCATAGCCGATCTTGGTGAGCGCGCGCTGGATGGCAACAACCGTTTCCGGTCTCTCCAGCCGGTCCGGGCTGCTGCGCAGCACGCCCATGATCTGATCCTTGGGACGGATGTTGGAGGTCAGGATGGCGGCCAGCAAGGCATCGTTTGCCTGTCCATTGACCGGCAGGCGCGCGGCATTCTGGAAATCGCGGATGGATTGGGCGGTTTTCGCCGTCGCTGCCGGGTCCGGTTCACCCGTGTAGAAGCCGCGCGTGCCAAGCTCGATCTGGATGTCGCGCAACAGCTCGGCCCGGCGCAGGATTTCGGCCTCGCGGTCGATCGTCGCAGGGCGCGGCTGCGGCAGGGGCGTTGTCGCGGGCTGTGGCGTGGCGTGAATAAGCGGATTGCCGACGAACATCGGTGCGCGGTGCCGCTCGGGCTGCATCAACAGGATGTTTGCGAAAACGGCGAAGACTGCGCCGCCACCGATGATCCATGCCAGCGAAACAACGGGATTGCGCAAAATGCGCTGCCCGACCAGACGGGTCACCGTCGTCTCGCCCTTGGCAAGTTTGCGGACGGGATCTCCGGCTGCCAGGATCATGTCCATGGTCGGGGTCTTGCGATCAGGCACGTCGGCGTTCCGGGGCATTGTCAGCATTCTTCTTGGCTTTTGCCGCTGCCGGCTGGACCAGCGGATGGATGTTGGACAAGGTTTCGGGATTGGCGTCCGGCTTTGGCAATGAAACGGTCACCGCCGTGCCCTTGCCAGCCCGGCTCTCGATGGAGAGGGTGCCGTTGTGGAGCCGGATCAGTCCCCGGACGAGCGAAAGCCCAAGGCCGATGCCGCCGTGTTCGCGCGAAAGACTTTCGTCGACGCGCTCGAAGTGCTGTCCCAGCACGTCGAGCTGCGCCTGCGGAATGCCGGGACCACGATCGGCCACGGTGATGGTGACGCAATCGTCGTCGCTGCCCAGCGCCACCGTAACGGGACCAGCACTGCCACCGAATTTTGCGGCATTCGACAGCAGCTGCGCCAGAATGGTGCGGAAACCACGGTGATCAATGCTGGCTTCCAGAGGCTCCGAAGCGCCCGTTATCTTGACGGTGATGTCCCGGCCTTCCGGCTCCTGTCGGAAGGCGTCCACAGTCGCTTCCACCACCGGACCAATGAAGGTTGTCTCGGCATCGAACTCGTAGATGCCGGAATCCAGGCGTGTGATATCGATCATCGCGGTGACCATGCGCAGCAGGTCCTGACCTGCGCCGTTGATGATCGTGGCATATTCGCGGGCCCGGTCGGGGTTCTGTGGTGTTGTCGCGGGGTTGGCGAGAATATCGGAGAATCCGATGATGGCATTCAGCGGTGTCCGCAACTCGTGGTTCACGGTGGACAGGAAGGCCGCGCGGGCGCTTTTGGCCGTCTCGGCCTCGGCTGCCATCACGATCAGGCGCTCTTCTTCCTCAACCTGGCTGCTGATGTCCCGCAGCGTTGCCATGGCGATCTCGCCGCCGGCCACGGAATGCGAGATACTGACGTCAATCCAGCGGTAGCGCGGGGCCTGTTCGCTGGCGGAAGTCCGCAGCCGGAGCCGCAGGTTACGCGGTGATCCGCCCTTGGCACAGTCGCACAGAGCCGTGAGCAGAAGTGGACGGTCTGCCACAAGGACGAGTTCGGACAATCCGCGCGCCCGAAGGGTCTCGGCAGGAAGCCCCAGCACACGCTCGGCGTTATCGCTGACCCGCAGCACGGCTCCCGAACCATTGGTCGCCACCACGGTTTCAGAAACCATCGTTTCGATCTCGCGGCTTTGAATCCGCTGCTCGTGCGAAACGCGCCGCTCCCGCGCGACGCCCTGCATCATGGCGGACGCCAGCATGGTGACATTCACCACAATCAGGATGGCAATGGTTATCGTGGTCCAGACCATATGCGTGCCAATCAGGCCGTCAAAAGCCAGATTGCTGTTCAGCAGCGGGGCCGCAACCATGACCGTGCCTGTGGCGACGAGAATGCCGATTGCAGTAATCCTGACGGATTTGCTGCCGACGACATAGGCTTCGATGACGCAGATCGACATCAGGGCAAGGGCCGAAATGGCCGGAATGCCGCGCAGGACACCCGCCGCCAGGATAGCGCCGGATGCCAGCAGGCTCATCACGACAGCGCGGTCCAGCGCTCCGGGGCGGCGCAGGTCAAGGGCGATGCAGGCTGGCAGCATCCCAAAAAGGAAGAGTGCGGCAATCGCGGCGAAAGGTTCGCCCGATGTCATCGCCATGGGCGGGAAGACCGCAAGGATGGCGGCAGCACTGACGAAACGGCAATGCCTGAACAGGCGCAGCCGCGCCTTCGGTGTCAATGCACCGGCGTTCATCCACTTCATGTCGCGCCAGGAGAGGGCAGCTGACGTCATGGCAAATGGTCCTGATCCCGCACGGAATGGTGAGAATCTTGTTGGCCAGAGTATGATGGCAGGCTCTTAAATGAAGCCTAAGACAGGCCGGAGTTGGCTCTTTGCCATGCCGCCGGACGGTCAAAATCGCCGTTAACCTGCGCCATGGTTAATCCATCGCAAATGCGAAGGCTCAAATCCGGCGGGCGATCATGACGGAACGTCAACGGCTTTCACCGTATCCTGTTCATGATCTGGAGAGGATCATCGGGAGATCTTTGCATGGCGCTCTTTCGCATCGCGGCCGCGGCCGGACTTCTGCTGGTGCTGGCACCAGAGCAGACGTTGCGTGTTGCAAAGGGCATGGTCGGAATCGCCGAGGAGGCGAAGTCGCTTCAGCCAGCATCTGCCGATGCTGTCCTCACGTATTGCAAGGCCAATCCGCAGGCCTGCGCGGATGCTGCGCGCCAGGCTGTTACAACAGCGAAGAGTGGCAAGCCCTGATCTCGCAAGCCTTGACGGCTAGCGCACGAGCCTCCATGTCGCGCTGATGGCGCTTCCGAACTACGACGATATCGCTGAAAATCTCTCTGTCCTCGACGACTGGGAGGAGCGCTACGCCTATGTCATCCAGATCGGCAAGGCATTGCCTGCTCTGCCTGACAATCTGCGCACGGAAACCAACCGGGTGCAGGGCTGCGCCAGCCAGGTCTGGCTTGCGACAACCGCGGACGCGGCCAGCGATCCTGTGATGACATTCCAGGGGGACAGCGATGCGCTCATCGTGCGCGGCCTCGTGGCGCTGGCCATAGCACTCAACTCTGGCAAGACGGCCTCTGAGATCATTGCTACTGACACGTTCGGAAAGTTCGAAGAGCTGGGCCTGAAGGCCCATCTCTCGTCGCAGCGTTCCAACGGCTTGCGCTCTATGGTCGCCCGCATCCGGCGTGATGCGGAAATGGCGCTTGGCCGCGCCTGAAGGTCAGCGGCAGTACACGTTGCCGTACTCGTCCTCGTAGGCGCCATAAGGGCAACCGCGCGGACGACGATAGACGGGCGCTGGCTCGGCATAGACCGGCTGGGGATAGCCATACTGCGGCGTGGAGGACGCCCCGACGATGGCTCCTCCAGCGGCACCAACGCCTGCGCCCAGAAGGGCGCCACGCCTGCCTCCAAGAGCCCCGCCGATCAGGGCACCCGAACCGCCGCCGATCAGGGCACCGCCAACCGCGCGTTCGCCCGGCGAGTTGCAGGCAGTGAGGCTGACCGAAAGGCCGACAATCGCTGCGGCAATGGAGAGTGATTTCAGCATGAACGTCTCCTGTCTGGGCACTTCTGCCGATGACCGGCACCTGATGTAACGGTTCTGGGCAGCGTTTGTTCCAGGACGATCAGCATCGGACGGAATTGCGGCAATTTCCAGAGTTATTTCATGCGGGATGGCCGCGGTCAGATCGGTCGATAGGCCCTGCGCCCCGATGCAAGGGCGTCGTCCAGCAGTTCCAGGCGGTCCTGACCCCAGAAAACCTCACCGTCCAGCACATAGCCCGGTGCGCCAAAAACGTCAGCCGCAATGGCATCCTGGCCGTTTTGTGCGAGAATGGCTGCGACGGTTTCCGAGCGGGCTTGCGCCAGTACATCCGGCGCGGACAGGCCGACACTTGTGATCAGGGTTGCAATCACGACCTCATCATTGAGGTTGGCCTCCTGTGCCCAAACCCCAGCCAGCGCCTGGCCCGTTATCGCTGCAGGATCAATCCCCTGCTGAGCAACGGCAATGATGACCGAATTGATCAATGTCGCATCCAGCGGAAAATGGGCAGGTTTCAACGTCAGCCGCAGGCCGCGCCTCTCCCGCCAGCGCTGCAGTTCGACAAAGCGATAGCGCTGGCGCGCTGGTGGACGTTTCGGAAGCGGAAGGCTGCCGGTCGCCTCGAAAACCTCCGTGATCGGCATGGGTTTGTAGCGGATCGTCGCGCCATGTCGGGCGGCGATGCTCTGGAACAGGCCATGGCCAAGATAGGTCCAGGGCGAGGCGATGGTGAAATAGTAGTCGATGGTGCGCATGCGCCCAGCCTATTGCGCATGTGGCAGAAAAGCAAAAGGGCGACCCGAAGGCCGCCCTCTCAACTTCAGGGGATACTTGAACGTCCTCAGAAGTCCATGCCGCCCATGCCGCCGCCGCCGCCCGGCATCGAAGGCGCTGAGTCCTTCTTGGGCGCATCGGCAATCATGGCTTCCGTCGTGATGAGGAGTCCAGCCACCGAAGCCGCATCCTGGATGGCCGTACGGACCACCTTGGTCGGGTCGATAATGCCCATCTTCATCATGTCGCCGTACTCGCCGGTCTGCGCGTTGTAGCCATAGGCATACGATGCGTTCTCGAGGAGCTTGCCGACGATCACAGGCGCATCATCACCGGCGTTCTCGATGATCTGCTTGGCCGGTGTCGTGAGTGCCTTGCGGACGATCTCGATGCCGGTCTTCTGGTCTTCGTTGGCTGTCTTCAGCTTGGCAACCGAAGCGATGGCACGCAGAAGGGCCACGCCGCCGCCTGGCAGCACGCCTTCTTCCACAGCAGCGCGGGTGGCCTGGAGCGCGTCATCCACGCGGTCCTTCTTTTCCTTGACTTCGATTTCCGTTGCGCCACCGACGCGGATGACGGCAACGCCGCCAGCCAGCTTCGCCAGACGCTCCTGCAGCTTCTCACGGTCGTAGTCCGAGGTGGTTTCCTCGATCTGCGCCTTGATCTGGGCCACGCGGCCTTCGATGTCTTTCTTCTTGCCGGCACCGGAGACGATCGTGGTGTTCTCCTTCTCGATCCGCACCTTCTTGGCGCGGCCGAGATCCTTGATCGTGATGTTCTCGAGCTTGATGCCGAGATCTTCCGCGATCATCGTGCCGCCCGTGAGGATGGCGAGGTCTTCCAGCATCGCCTTGCGGCGGTCACCGAAGCCAGGGGCCTTCACGGCAGCGATCTTGAGTCCGCCACGCAGCTTGTTGACGACGAGGGTGGCAAGCGCTTCGCCTTCCACGTCTTCCGCGATGATCAGCAGCGGCTTGCCGGACTGAACAACGGTCTCGAGGATCGGCAGCATGGGCTGCAGCGACGAGAGCTTCTTCTCGTGGATGAGGACATACACATCCTCGAGTTCGGCAATCATCTTCTCGGCATTGGTGATGAAGTAGGGCGAGAGATAGCCGCGATCGAACTGCATGCCTTCGACGACATCGAGTTCGGTTTCGAGCGACTTGCTCTCTTCAACCGTGATGACGCCTTCGTTGCCGACCTTTTTCATGGCTTCGGCAATGCGCTGGCCGATTTCGGTGTCGCCGTTAGCCGAAATGGTGCCAACCTGGGCGATTTCGTCGTTCGACGTCACCTTCTTCGACTTCGACTTC
>JANMFA010000103.1:0-2987 GCA_031377545.1 Hyphomicrobiales bacterium
GGAAGGCTCGGTGCGGATGGACAGTGCAACACGCGATCTGACGACAGTCGTTGGTTCGACCGCGCAGGGTGCCGATGGAGCGCGGGAAGCGTCCGAGCAGGCCAGCCGGGGGATATCAACGGTCGCGACGTCGGCGGATCAACTCAACGCCTCGATCCGTGAAATCGCTGGCCGTGCCGAAGAGGCCGCCCGGATTGTCGGCACTGCAGTCGAGTCCGGTCGTCACTCGCAGGACGGCATTCGTGATCTCTCTGCGGCGGCCAGCCGCATCGGGCAGGCGGTAACGGCCATTCGCACCATCGCGGAGCAGACCAATCTGCTTGCCCTCAATGCGACGATCGAGGCCGCGCGAGCCGGCGAGGCAGGGCGGGGATTTGCTGTTGTTGCCAGTGAGGTCAAGGTTCTGGCCACACAGACCGGGAAGGCAACAGAGGATATCGCGGAACAGGTCAGCCAGATCCAGGCAGCCAGCGATGGCGTTGTCGCCGTATTCGAATCCATCTTTTCCGCCCTGAACGAGATTGATACGGCCAGCGGTGCAATTGCTGCCGCAGTAGAACAGCAGGGGGCCGCAACAGGCGAAATCGCCAGGAGCGCCGGACAGGCCGCACAGGGCGCGGAGGAAATGGGGCGCAATGTCATGAACGTCGAGGAAATGGCATCGCGTGCGGCTGACTCCGTCACTCAACTCGAGGATGTTTCCGCGACTTTCCGTAACGATGCCGACAAGCTCGTGGGCTCCATCGACGCTTTCCTGCGCAAGGTCGCCTGATCAGGCCACCGAGACGTCAGCATGCACCGGGCGACTGACGATGCGTCCGTTTTCTGCCAGAAGCGCGACGCGGCCCGCTTTCAGGTCCAGCGCCTGCTGGCCGAAAAGGTCAAAGCGCCAACCCTTGAGCGAGGGGACATCGGCCGTATCGCTGCCTGCGATCTGCTCGAGTTCATCGACGGTGGCAATCATCTTGGCCGCGACCTGATGGCGTTCGGAAACTGACTGCAATAACACCTTGAGCAGTTGAACCACTGCGCTTGCGCCATTGGAAACGGGACGATCCCGCTCCGGCTGGGGGTAGGTCGAGGGATCACGCTCCAGCACACGCATAACGCAGGCCAGCATATCCATGCCGGTCTTCGAGCGCTCATAGCCCTGCGGCACGGTGCGCAAACGGCCCAACGCCTCGATGCTGTCGGGAGCGGCCAGCGCCACGTCGATCAGCGTGTCGTCCTTCAGGACGCGGGATCGCGGTACGTCGCGCGCTTGCGCTTCCTGCTCGCGCCAGGCCGCAAGTTCCTTCAGGATGGCAAGGTCGCGGGGCTTGCGGGCGCGGCTCCTGAGGCGCAGCCAGGCGTTTTCAGGCTTCTGCTCATAGGTTTCGACTGCGGTCAGAAAGCTGATCTCTTCGTTCAGCCAGCCAGTCCGGCTGGATTTCTCCAGCTTCGCCGCAAGTTTCTTATAGACCGTGCGAAGATGCGTCACGTCAGCGAGAGCATAGGCCGTCTGCGAATCCGTCAGCGGTCGGCGGGACCAGTCCGTAAAGCGCGACGACTTGTCGATGCGGGCGTTTGCGAGGTTGCCTGCCAGTTGTTCGTAGGAGACCTGATCGCCAAAACCGCAGACCATCGCTGCAACTTGCGTGTCGAACAGGGGTTGCGGTGTCGCGCCTGACATTTTCCAGATGATCTCGATGTCCTGCCGCGCTGCATGGAACACTTTCAGCACGGCGGTATTGCGCATCAGATCGATGAACGGGCTCAGATCGATTCCGACGGCCAGCGCATCGATGGCAGCGGCTTCATCGTCGCTTGCAAGCTGAATGACGCAGAGTTTTGGCCAGAACGTGGTTTCCCGCAGGAATTCCGTATCAACCGTCACATAGGAATGGTTGGAAAGGCGTTCGCACAGCGCCGCAAGATCAGCGGAAGAGGTGATCAGGCTCATTCTTTGCCTTGGGCAACACCATTCCAGGTGTGGCGGTAAGAGAAGTCCGGAAGGCTTTCCGTCCCGGGGAACTGGCGGAGAGAGTGAGATTCGAACTCACGGTGGAGTTACCCCCACGGCGGTTTTCAAGACCGCTGCCTTAAACCACTCGGCCATCTCTCCAACGCTGGGCTTCGCCATGCCTTTTGCCGCAGCGTTTGGCAAGCCCGTTCCCCGGAGAGTTTCCGCATTGCCAAGGTTTCACCACATTGATCTGGGATCCGCAGAACTACGTATAAATTCGCAACAACTGTTTTTGGAGAAACGCATGATCATGTTGGTGCCCGTTGCTGCAACTGCAGGCGCTATCCTTGGGCTTTCGGTCTCTGTCGCGAATGCAGAAGTCTTGACCGGTGAAATGTTGCGGAAGCTCGTTACAGGCAAGACGATCTATCTCGCCGCACCATTGGGAGGCGAATTTCCACTGAAATACCGGCCGGACGGCTCTGTCAGCGGCGATGGCAATGCGGTCGGGCTTGGACGATTTTTCGCCGCGCGCGAAACCGGGCGCTGGTTCATGAGCGGAAACAATCTCTGTCAGCAATTCCCGACCTGGTACAGCGGACAGCGTCTGTGCTTTACCGTTCGCAAGCTGGACGACAGGCGAATCCGCTGGACACGTGACAACGGCGAATCGGGCGTCGCACGAGTCGCGGACCAATAGAAGGCTCGATAGCCGAGCGGCGGCACCAAACCGAGGTGCCGACACAATGTTGCCGCAATTGGGGCTTGTTGGCTGGTCTCCTTCCGAGCATTTCAGTCAAATGACTGTCTTGCGGCGCATTTTAACAATGCGGTAAACCGGATTTGAGAAGGTCAGGTCGGCGTCTTAAAGGTGCCGTCCATCACAAGCATCCGGAATTCGGGGCGCAGGGACGGATTGGCACATGGACAGACGACCGGCCTTTTGTGTTGCGTACCGTCCGGTGAAATATATGTCGCTGCCTCTTGCCAGCCGTTTTGTCGGTATTTCGGCTGTTGCCCTCCTGCTGGCGAATTGCGCCTC
>JANMFA010000150.1:0-6193 GCA_031377545.1 Hyphomicrobiales bacterium
CCGTCGCCATCGCTACAAGCCCGACCCTTTGGGCAAAACGGGAGCGGGCCATTGGGTCCATGTGAGGGCGAAACGCCTGCATCTGCGGAAACGAGGCGGCGAAGGCTTCCGCGGACATATGGGCGTCCTTGTAGGGGTTCACGCGACCACCGGCGGCGAGAGTCAGGGCGTCAAGC
The DNA here is from genome assembly GCA_031377545.1 of Hyphomicrobiales bacterium. Taxonomy (GTDB): domain Bacteria; phylum Pseudomonadota; class Alphaproteobacteria; order Rhizobiales; family Beijerinckiaceae; genus JADCCX01. The sequence continues at coordinate 177 of JANMFA010000150.1, forward strand.
CTGTCGAGCAGTGTATCTGTCTGGGGCCCGCGATAGGGAAAGTCGAGAGTCAGGGTGGCTCCGGCGCGAGGAAACGACATCAGGCCGGCAGGCGGCCTGTCGGCGAACAGCTTGAGCACTGTCAGGAACGATCCTTGCCCGGTCCGGTGCGTTTCGTGCAGCATCGCGGCGATCACACGCTCGGCATCCGCCATCGGCAGGATGCTCTGGTGCTGGCGCAGACCGCCTGGACCGTAGAGCCTGTTCCACCGCCCCACCGCATCCAGAGGGAAGAAGAAGGAATTGCAGGCGACCGGATGAAGGCCCGTCCTTACCAGTGTTCTCGCGCGGTAGAACGTGTTGAAAGCGCGCAGGCTCCACCTGTTGACCAACGATACGGGCGGCGTGAACGGTACCGACAGCAGCGGCGCACCACGATGGGTGGGGAGCGAATCCGCGTCTGCGTGGTTGGCCCGCAGCAGCACGCCACGTCCCAGTCGCGAGCCGGTGGCGAGGCTGTCGATCCAGGCGACGGAATAGGCGTGGGTCGTGTCGCTGGAGGGTGCAAGGCGGAAGAAATCGGCGAGATTCCCCAGCGGCAGGGCTTCCTGCACGACGTTGGGCGACGCCGTCCGCATGAGTTGCAATTCGATCCAGGTGATGATTCCCGTCAGGCCCATGCCGCCAATGGTGGCGCGAAACAGCTCGGCATTATCGTCGGGCGAGCAGACAAGCCGCTGTCCGTCCGAACGCAGCAGTTCAAACGCGAGGACATGTTCGCCAAACGTACCGTTCACATGATGGTTCTTGCCATGGATGTCATTGGCGATCGCGCCGCCCAGCGTCACGTAACGCGTGCCAGGCACGACAGGCGGAAACCAGCCATGCGGTATGATCAGCGGGAGCAGGTCCGAAAGGAGCAGACCCGCCTCCGCCCGTAGAATGCCGCGCGACGCGTCAAACTGCAGCACGCGGTTGAGGCTGCGCATGTCGATCAGGGTGCCATCAGCGGCAAAGCAACTGTCGCCGTAGCTCCGACCGTTGCCGAAAGCGAGCCAGAAGCCAGGGGGTGGTGCTATATCCGCGCGGTCTTGCGGGCGCAGCACCGGCCCGTCATCGGCCCTCAATCCGCCCCAGGACTGAAACGTTTCGGCGCGCGCGGCCATTGCTCAGGCCGCGAGGAAGAAGACGAAGGCGACGATGCCTCCCATCAAGTGGCTGCGCCAGTCCTTGATGATGAAATAGATCGGATCGTCCGGCAGTTCACGACGCTTGGCCAGAACCCAGATGCGGCCGATGACATAGAGCACGATGGGGCAGACGAGCCAGATCAGCTCCCGGTGCTTGTAAAGGCCTGATTTTCCTGCACCCTCGACGAAAAGCGCCAGAACGATCACCGCTGCAAAGCCGCTGGCGACACCAAGTTGCGAGAGCATGTCGAGATCGCCTTTGCGATATCCCCGGCCCATCACCCGCTTCTCATCTGGCTGGTCCGTTTCGACCGTATCGAGCTCCACATAGCGCTTCACGAGAGCCAGGCTGAGAAAGATAAACATCGAGAATGCCAGCAACCAGTTCGAAATCTCGATGGGGCCAGCGGCATTTCCCGCCAGGATGCGCAAGGTATAGCAGCCGGAAAGCGCCAGAACGTCCACCAGCAGCTTGCGCTTGAGATAGAACGTGTAACCAAGGTTCAGCGTGAAATAGACCGCCATGGTCACAGCGAACATCGGTGGCAACTGGCTTGCCAGAAAGAGCGCAAGGCCGACCAGAACCGGAAACAGAAGCAACCCATGGGAAATGGGTATGGCACCGCTGGCGAACGGGCGTTTATGCTTGGTCGGGTGACGGCGATCCTGATGCAGGTCCATGATGTCGTTCATCAGGTAGATCGACGAGGCCACGAGCCCGAAGCACAGGAACGCCAGGATGGCGTGCAGCATCGGCACTGCTTCGAGAAACTGATGCGACATCACGACAGGCACGAAGACCAGCACGTTCTTCGACCATTGCTGCAGCCGAAGCGCCTTCAGATATGCCCTGATTCCACCGCGCGGCGCAGACGTGGCGAAGGTTGGTCGCGCGTTGGCGGTACCGGAGGTCTCCGCCGTGAGTCCAAGATGAGCAAGGATCGCTTTGGTCCACGTCGCCGGGAGATCGCTGGTGATCTCAACAGCATCGCCTTCGGCGAACCGTGCACGGAGGGCCGCCACACGATTCTCATCGTAGCGAAGGGCCTCAGCCTTGAACGGAAGCGGTGCTGTATCGCTTGTCTTGCCCAGCAGGAAGGTCAGCGCTGCAGCGGGCGATTGCCGCAACACCAGCGCGAACAGTTCGAACCTTTGGTCGGAAAGGATCAGGTCACGTTCCAGCACGACGCCGGATACGCCCGCAGCATGCGCCACAGCGAAATCCTCGCCCAGCAGATGGCTTGCGGAATTGTGGTTCACACTGAAGGCCCCGAGCCCGATTGGCATTTCCCTATGAGGCCATCATGCCCTTTTTCGGGCCTGTTGGCATCTGATAACGTGCCTTTACCTTAACCGATCTCAGGTGCTGTCAGCACGGATCATTGCGGCGATCCGCTCGGCTGTCATGATGACGGGAACGTTGAGGTTTGCACATGGGATCGTCGGGAAGATCGAGGCGTCGCAGATCCGCAGTCCGGTTACACCGCGCACCAGTCCCTGTGGGTCAGTCACCGCCATCGGATCCGTTGCGGCACCCATCCGGCAGGTGCCCGAGGCGTGCCATACGCCAATAACGGATTGCTCCAGATAGGCCTCCAGCGCCGTATCATCCCGCAGAAGTTCGGCGAGCGTTGGGCCGTCCGCCGTCAAGCGGTTCATCAAGCGTGCGGCGAGTGGGCCGCTCGCGTCCATCGCGATACCTGCAAGGCCCGTGAGCAAGCGGTTCTTCGCAGTCCGCGCTCCGTATTTGCGGGCCCGGTCCGACATGCGCGCGGGTTGCGGAGGCCCGGCGGCGCCGGTGGCTGTGATCTCCAGTGCCAGTCCAGCTACGAGATGGAATGCCGCGTTCAGCCGGATGCGGTCACGGTCGTCAGAGAGCAGTCGCATGTCGATCACGGGCGACGCATCGACAGCGCGGTCCAGTTCGACGAAGCCTCGGCTGAAGCTCTTGTTGACCCAGAACGCGAGAGCGCCCATGCGCCGACCGATGCCATGCCAGGCGCTGCGGCCCATCATGCCCAGATGCATGTCACCCGCTGGACATCCTTCCAGCCCTGACGAGAAACGCCAGACCGCCGGGATATGGTGGTGATGTTCAGACGTCATGCGCGAGTGTCGCGGCAAGTAGAATGCGATGCCTGCGTAGGGATGCTCCATCAGGTTCTGCCCGATGCCGGGGAGATGCTTCACCGGTGCAATGCCCCGTTCCTGAAGATGGGGCGCGGGCCCAAAGCCACTGCGCATCAGAAGGGCAGGGGTGTTCAGCGCGCCCGCAGAAACAATCACCTCTTTGGCTTTCACCGGTATCAGCTGGAGGCCCAGATCCAGCGTAACGCCTGTCACACGCGCATCTTCGCTGGTGATCCTTGCGACCGAAACGCCGGTGACGATGGTCAGGTTGGGCCTGCGACGCACCTCTGGCGTCAGCCATCCCAGCGAGGTGGGCACGCGCCGTAGCTGCTCGTCGAGATTGACCTTCTGGGCGAAGACACCGTCCTGCCATTCGCCATTCTGATCCGGATGTTCGCAAATACTGCGTCGCGCCAGTGCGGCCACAGCCGATCGCACGAAGTCCGACCTCCATTCCGTCGGCACGCGGCGGATCGGCAGGGGGCCATCTGCGCCGTGGAGTTCATCCTGGATTTCCAGATCGCGCTCCAGCTTGCGAAAGTAGGGCAGGACGCTGTTCCAGTTCCAGCCCGAAGCCCCCATCGCCTCCCATTCATCATAATCCGCAGGCGATCCGCGATTGGCCCCGATGCCATTGATCGCGGAGCCACCGCCCAGAATGCGGCCCTGGCTGTAAGGTGCGCGTGCACGAATGGGCGGCAGGTTGCCCCTTCCGGATGCGAATTGCACTTTCAGGCCGGTGTAGGTCAGGGAAGGATCAAAATAGGCATGCCCCGCATAGGGCGAAAGCACCTCCGGCGGAACATTGCCCTGGGAAATGTCGCGCCCCGCCTCGATCAGCAGCACCTCCCTTCGGGATTCTTCCGACAATCGCGCTGCCAGCACACAGCCGGCGGAGCCGCCGCCAACAATGATGACATCGAAGGGCTTTTCAGGAATCGTCATGGTCCGACAATTGCAGCGCTTGCATCCGCTGCAAAGTGCCGATCTATTGTTGTTCTGCTGTTTAAGGGGAGTGTCATGACACAATCAGTTTCGACGAGCCGCCGTACTGTAACCAAGGGCCTCGCAGCCGCCATGATTGCGACGCCATTCGGCATGATGTCCCGTGGTGCCTGGGCGCAGGCCCGCAAGGCCGGGACGCTGACAACACTGATCACGCCCGAGCCGCCGATCATTGTGCCCGGCGTCAACAACCAGGGACCGACATTGATCGTCGGCTGCAAGGTTTTCGAGGGTCTCCTGACCTACAACCAGAAGGTGGAGCCGCAACCCGGTCTCGCCAAGAGCTGGTCACTTGCGTCGGACGGCGTCACCTATACATTCAACCTTCAGACCGGCGTGACGTGGCATGATGGCAAGCCGTTTTCGGCTGATGACGTCGTTTTTTCGATCATGAAGTTCCACATGGAACTCTCGCCACGCTCGCGGGCCATCTTCCAGCGAATCGACACCTGTCTCGCAAAGGACGCCAGTACGGTCGAGATCAAGCTGAAGGCTCCGTTCGAGCCTTTCCTGTTGATGTTCGACGCCACGACCTGCGCGATCATGGCCAAGCACATCTACGATGGCGGCGATGTCGCGGCGATGCGCAACAATCCGGCGAACCAGGCACCGATCGGCACCGGCCCGTTCAAGCTGGGCGAGTGGCAGCGGGGCAACTTCATCCGGCTCGTCAAGAACGACAAGTACTGGGTTGCCGGCCAGCCCAAGCTGGATGAACTGATCTACCGGATCATTCCCGATTCCAATCTGCGGGGCGTTTCGCTGCAGACCGGGCAGGTCCAGCTCACCGCCTTCAACGACATCGAAGCCTTCGACGTGCCGCGCTTCAAGGCGGAGCCAAATCTTGAGGTCAATCTGGGAGGATGGGAGTATTTTGGTCCGCTCTCCTGGATCGAGCTGAACCACCGGGTGAAGCCGCTCGACAATCCCAAGGTGCGCCGCGCGCTGTCGATGGCGATCGACCGCAATTTCATCGTGCAACGCCTGTGGTTCGGCGTTGGCAAGGCTGCGACAAGCCCGATCAGCTCGGCAACCAAGTTCCACGATCCATCGGTCAAGCTTCCAGCCTTTGACGAGAAGGCTGCGGCGGCACTGCTTGATGAGGCGGGATTGAGGGCAGGTGCCGATGGCACGCGCTTCGAGCTCAAGTTCATGGCGCTGCCCTATGGCGAAATCTGGAATCGCCTTGGCGAATACATCCGTCAGCAGTTCGCGAAGATAGGCGTGAAACTGGTGGCAGAATCCGTCGATGCTGCGACCTGGGCCCGCAAGCTTGGCCAGTGGGAATATGATGTGACGATCAACTTCGTCTATCAGTGGGGTGATCCTACGCTGGGCGTCGAGCGCACCTATGTATCGACCAACATCCAGAAGATCGCCTTCACCAACACGGCGGGCTATTCCAACCCCAAGGTGGATGAGCTGTTCAAAACCGCGCGGGAAAGCGGCAGCCAGGCGGCACGGGCAGCAGCCTTCGCGGATGTCCAGAAAGTGATTGTGGAAGACATGCCGCTGATCTGGCTGATGGAGCTCTCTTTCCCGACCATCCATGACAAGAGGCTGAAGAACGTGGTGACCGGCGCAACCGGTATCCACGCCAATTTCGCGGATGTGAGCTTCGGGTGAGCGGCGCAGCATATCCTTCCCCCGGATCGGGGAAGGAAGGGTTTCGCCTATGACGCCTTCTGCGTTCCTCGCCTTTGTTGGCCGCAG
>JANMFA010000344.1:0-5460 GCA_031377545.1 Hyphomicrobiales bacterium
CCGTGTTCGCCTTCCAGAAGGGCCAGCCGGTCGACGGTTTCATGGGCGCATTGCCCGAGAGACAGGTGAAAAGCTTCATCGAGCGGATCGTGGGCGATACGGGTACCAGCGCTTTCGACGAAATCCTTGCCGCTGCCGACAAGAGCATGTCGGAAGGTGAAATGACGCAGGACGCCGAGCTTTATGCCGGAGCGCTGGCCGAGGATGATTCCAGCGCCAGGGCCATGGCCGGGCTGATCCGGGCCTATGTCGAGATGGACATGCTGGAGCAGGCGCGGCAGCTTCTCAACGCCGTGAAACCATAAATGGCGAACGACGCTGCCATCGTTGGTGCCAAGGCCGCGATTGATGCCAAGGAGGCCGCAGCTGCGCTCGGTGATACGGCGGCGCTCGTGGCGGCCGTCGAGGCCAATCCAGCTGATCACCAGGCCCGGATCGATCTGGCCATCGCACTCAATGCCAACGGGAAGCGCGAGGAGGCGGTGGATCACCTGATCGCCAGCATCAAGAAGGACCGCGCCTGGAACGAGGGTGCCGCACGCAAGCAGTTGCTGCAGTTCTTCGAGGCGTGGGGGCATGGAGATGATGCGACGGTGGACGGCCGACGCAAGCTCTCTGCCGTCCTGTTCAGCTGAGGATCGCCGCATGGCCAGCAATGTGACCTATACCGGGCCCGAGGTGATGCCGGACACGATTCCGGTGTTTCCGCTGTCGGGCGCGCTGCTGCTGCCGCGGGGTCAGATGCCGCTCAACATCTTCGAGCCCCGCTACATCGAGATGATCGACCATGCACTGAAGAACGAGCGTCTGATCGGCATGATCCAGCCGAACCCGGACAAGGGCGACATCGGCCCGCTGTTTGCGGTGGGATGTGTCGGCCGGATCACGGAGCTGTCTGAATCGGGGGACGGGCGGTACCTGCTGACACTCACGGGAATCGCCCGCTTCCGGATCGTGAAGGAGGTCGCAGCACCATCCTCGTTCATGCAGTACAAGGTGGACTGGCTGCCATTCGCGGATGATTACACCGCCCGCTTCGGCGAGGATGCGGTGGATCGCCCGGCTGTGATGCGTGCGCTCAAGGATTTTGCCAGGGCCAACGATGTTCCGGTGGATTGGGACAGCGTGAAGGACGCGCCGAATGAGGCGCTGGTCAACGCCCTGTCGATGATGTGCCCTTATGGCGTGCGCGAAAAGCAGGCACTGCTGGAAGCCGCCGATCTCAAGGCGCGCGGCGACATGCTGGTGGCCATCACCGAGATGGAGCTTGCCAAGGCAGCCGGAGGCGGCGATACGCCGCTGCAGTGAGCGAGACGCGAACCAGCCATGAGCCAACCAGACGCCCAGAACGAACGCATGAGCCCGAGTGAGCGGATGGCGGCCCTTGGCGTGGACACGAAGCTGCTGGAGCTGCTGGTCTGCCCTGTCACCAAAGGGCCGCTCGACTATGACGCGGTGCGGCAGGAACTGGTCTCCCGTTCCGCGAAACTCGCCTATCCCATCCGCGACGGCATCCCGATCATGCTGCCGGACGAGGCGCGGAAACTGGACCAGTAAGGCGGGACTACCCCGCCTTCACTCCGCCTGCCGCCAGTTCCTTCTTCAGGAATTCCAGCGTGCGCGCCCAGGCCAGATCCGCCGCCGCCTTGTTGTAGCGCTCGGCACTGGTGTCGTTGTTGAAGGCGTGCTGCACGCCCTCATAGCGGTGCACCGTCGCATTCTTGCCCGCCGCCTTCAGGGCGGCCTCGAAGGGCGGGAAGGTGCTGTTCACCCGCTCGTCGATTCCCGCAAGATGCGCCATCAGTGCGCCCTTCATTGCGGGAACCTGCGCCAGATCGGGCGCAACACCGTAGTAGCAGACGCCCGCCGCCAGCTCGGGAATGCCGACAATCGAGCGGTTCACCTGACCACCACCCCAGCAAAAGCCGATCATGCCAGCCTTCCCCGATCCGGCCGGATGACCGGCTGCTGCGAGCACGGCCCTGCGGCTGGTCTCGAGCACATCGGCAGGATTGAGCTTCGGGAACATGTCGCGCGCCGCATCGGCATCCGCCGGGGTTCCGCCCAGGGCATGCAGATAGTCCGGCGCGAAGGCTGCAAGGCCATCCACCGCCATCCGGCGGGTGACGTCCTTGATATGGGCGTTCAGACCCCGGTTCTCGTGCACGACGAGCACGAAGCCGAGCTTCCTGTTGTCTTTCGGCAGGGCCAGCAACCCGACGACACCATCAGCAAGGCGATGGTTCTCGGTCGTGGTGATGCGGGCATCGTCCGGCGCGATGGTCTGGGCCCGCGCTGCGTTCGGCTCCAGCGCGGACAGCGCGAGATTCGCGGCGGCGATCGAGCCGACCATGGCCACCAGCCGCTCCATGAACACGCGGCGCGGCAGCGGCTTGTGGGTGTATTCGTCGTAGAGATCGATGATGGTCTGGTTCATGACGTTCTCCCGTCAGAGTGGCAACCGCACCGTCGCGGTTGCCAGTGCTGAAATGCCTTCCCTGCGGCCTGTGAAGCCGAGACGCTCCGTGGTCGTCGCCTTCACCGAGACGTTGCCAACAGGCACGCCTGCGATCTCCGCCACGCGCCTCCGCATCGCCTCCGCATGCGGCCCTACCTTGGGCGCTTCGCAGATGATTGTCACGTCAAGCAGATCGATCACGCCGCCGCGCTGGCGCAGGCGCTCGGCCGCATAGGCCAGGAACTGGTCCGACGCCGCCCCTTTCCATTGCGGATCGCTGGGTGGAAAATGGCGACCGATATCGCCATCCGCCATTGCCCCCAGAAGCGCATCGGTGATGGCGTGAAGCGCCACATCGCCATCGGAATGCGCAATGAATCCGTGGGAGTGCGGGATTTTCAGGCCGCACAGCCAGAGATGGTCGCCTGTTGCGAAGGCGTGGACGTCGAACCCGGTGGCGGAGCGCGAGACCATGGTTGCGCCCAGGCGTTGGTTGGCGCGGGCCAGATCATCCTGCGTGGTGATTTTCACGTTGGCGGGGTCTCCGTTGAAGACATGGACGGCATGGCCGGCGGCGGCTGCGACGCTGCCATCATCGGTGAAATGCTGCTCGACTGCTGCTGCGGCCCTGCGATGGGCCGCAAGGATGAGATCAAGGCGGAAGGCCTGGGGGGTCTGCACGGCTTTGAGCGTTGCGCGGTCTGGTGTGGCTGCAACGGTCCCGGCGTCGACGGAGACGATGGTGTCCGTGACAGGGGCTCCGGGTACCGCTGCTGCGTGGTCGTGTGCGGCCTGAATGGCATCGGAGATCAATTGTGCGGAAAGGAACGGCCTTGCCGCATCATGGATGAGCACAATGTCGATGGATTGCATTGACAAGGCTTCCAGCCCCGCCAGAACCGAGGCTTGCCGTGTCGCACCGCCCGTCACAGGTGGAAGCAGCTTGTGTTGGGAGCTCCCAACAGCTTGGGCGCAGAGGGCTGCATCATCCGCATGGATGACGGTCTGGACCACTGTGACGAGCGGATGATCCACAAAGGCTGCCGCCGTATGCGCCAGCACCGCCTTGCCGGCGAGGAGGCAATACTGCTTCGGCAGGTCGCCGCCAAAGCGCGAGCCCCGGCCGGCGGCGACAATCAGGGCGGCAACGCGGGGGGATTGCGAGGACGGAGACATCACCTAAGCGCTAACACGGGTTTCCAGCCCTCTCAATCATGGGCATAACGCTTATCACGATGCCCTTTGATGTTCTGGCCCCTGCGAAAGTGAACCTCTTCTTGAACGTCACGGGACGCCGTGACGACGGGTACCATCTGCTTGACTCGCTTTTCGTCTTTACTGAGCTGGCCGACAGGATCGATGGCTGGCACAGCGAACTGCCGCATTTTCATGTCTCGGGCGAGTTTGCAGGTGATGTCACGGCTGACCAGCACAATCTCGTGATGAGGGCCTGCGAGATCATGCGGCGCGAATCAGGCGTCACGCGGGTGCTCTCGTTCTGCCTCGAAAAATACATTCCCGTGGCGGCAGGCCTTGGCGGCGGTTCTGCCGACGCAGCCGCCATGTTGAAGGCGCTGAACGACTATTGGGCGCTTGGCTGGCCGACGGAGAAGCTCGCGCGTCTTGCCGGCGAGCTTGGTGCCGATGTCCCGGCCTGCCTCAGCGAGAGGGCGGTGATGGCGCGGGGAATCGGCGACGAATTGTCGCCAGCCCCTGCTTTGCCGAAATTCTCGCTGCTTCTCGCCAACCCACGCGTGCCAACCGCGACACAGGATGTCTTCAGTGTATTCGCCCGGGCCAACGCGACAATCGTGCCGCGCGAGCTTCCGCCCGTGCCCCAGAGCTGGAAAACGGTAGCCGCGCTGGCGGCGGATCTCAGATTGCGCGGCAACGACCTATTGCCGGCTGCGTTGGCCGTCACTCCTGCTATCGGCGAGGTGCTGGAAGCACTCCAGGCGATTTGGAATGCCCCTTATGCTGGCCTGTCCGGCAGCGGCGCCACCTGCTTCGCTATCCTGCCGGATGATGATGCGGCAGCGGAAGCAGGTGAACGGCTCCACCTGGGAAACCCCGATTGGTGGTTCTGGTGGCCTGGGAAAATCATCGGATAAAAACGAAAAAACCCCGCGCATTTCCGCGCGGGGCACTTTTTCCGGTCTGATCGGGAGGAGAAATCAGGCCGAAATTCGCTCTTCGATTTCCGTTGGCTCGCGCAGCACATAGCCGCGGCCCCAGACGGTTTCGATGTAGTTCTTGCCATCCGACGCATTCGCCAGCTTCTTGCGCAGCTTGCAGATGAAGACGTCGATGATCTTGAGCTCCGGCTCGTCCATACCGCCGTAAAGGTGGTTCAGGAACATTTCCTTGGTGAGCGTGGTGCCGCGGCGGAGCGAGAGAAGCTCCAGCATCTGGTATTCCTTGCCCGTGAGGTGCACGCGCTCGCCGCCGACTTCGACTGTCTTCTGGTCGAGATTGACGAGGAGGTCGCCGGTCGCGATGACCGACTGGGCATGGCCCTTGGAGCGACGCACGATGGCGTGGATGCGAGCCACCAGTTCGTCCTTGTGGAACGGCTTGGTCAGGTAGTCGTCGGCGCCGAAGCCGAGGCCCTTCACCTTATCCTCGATGCCGGCCATGCCGGAGAGGATGAGAATGGGTGTCTTCACCTTCGAAACGCGAAGGCTGCGGAGCACTTCATACCCCGACATGTCGGGAAGATTCAGGTCGAGCAGTATGATGTCATAATCATAGAGCTTCCCGAGATCGATGCCTTCTTCGCCAAGGTCCGTCGTATAGATGTTGAAGTTCTCCGACTTCAGCATCAGTTCGATGGACTGCGCCGTGGCGCTGTCGTCTTCAACAAGGAGAACGCGCATCTCTGATCCCCGCCTCTATTTGGCCTGCCAACCGGCTTGCGGACCCGAACCGTTCGGACCACTCACATCACCGGCTGCCTCATTTCAGAACGCAACGTTAACGGCAATTGGTTAACAAAAGCTGAT
>JANMFA010000185.1:0-2735 GCA_031377545.1 Hyphomicrobiales bacterium
GCGTCGCGGGCCGGTGATGTAGCCCATGAGGAACGCCATTTCGTTCCAACCCCAGATCACCAGCGCAGCGGTGAACCCGATATAGGCGGAGGACACATCAACCGAATCGCGAACCCACCAGAGCGCAGCGAGCCCTGCCACAGCGGCCAGGCTCGCCAGCCCCATGCTGACCGGAAATGTGCTGCGCTTGAGGCCATCGAGATAGAGAATCGCACCCGTGCTGAACCACCACAGAAAGATGGAGAAGAGGATCGGAAGGCCAATCTCCATCACCGTGTCGGTCCTCCTTCTTGGCAGGGGTCATCGCCACCGGTTGCCCCGGCGGCGACGGATCACCAGGCCGGGTTGAGCCGGATATTCTCCGGCAGGGCATTCTGTTTCACAGGAAGCAGGTAGAGGCGCAGGAATGCAGTGGCACCCGAAATGCCCAGGCCAATCCGCCTGATTCCATTGACGAGACCGCCTTCGGCTTTCGCCTTGCTCGTTGCTTCCGAGATGACGCGAAGGCGCTCGAGTCCTTCGAGGAACGCTGGATTGTCGATGTCGAGCTCCACGGGAAATGTCTGGCGCGCGATGTCGGACGTGATGCGGAAGACCCGCATGTCATAGTCCTTGATGTCGACACCCAGCGCCTTGTGAAACGCTGGCCGCATGTGGTCGCGCACATACATAGTGGCATAGACCGCCAGCAGGAAGAACCGGATCCAGTACTTGTTCACGCCAGAGGTCAGGCTGGGGTCCGAGCGCATCAGCAAGGCAAAGGCCTCGCCATGACGGAACTCGTCATTGCACCAGTTGTCGAACCACTTGAAGATGGGATGGAAACGCTTGTCCGGGTTCTTCTCCAGCAGGCGAAAAATCGTGATGTAGCGGGCATAGCCGATCTTCTCCGACAGATAGGTCGCGTAGAAGATGAACTTAGGCTTGAAATAGGTGTACTTCTTGACCTTGGTCAAAAAGCTGAGATCGACACCGACGTTCACCGCCTTGAGGCTTTCGTTGATAAAGCCGGCATGACGGGATTCATCGCGTGCCATGAAGGTGAAGAGATCCCGCATATCAGGATTTTTCATGCGCTTCTTGATCTCGGAATAGAGGATGCAGCCCGAGAACTCGGCCGTGAGCGAACTGACCAGAAAATCGACAAACTCCGCCTGCAGTTCAGGGTCAAGCTTGTCGAGATCGAACTCATCGAACTCCGGTGTCTTCTTGAAATGCATCTTGTTGGGGTCAGACCGCATCTCGGCCATCAGGCTGTCCCATTCGCGGCGAACGAGGCTGACATCAATCTTGTCCATCGCGTCATAGTCGGTCGTGTAGAACCTGGGAGACAGCACCGTCTCCTTGGTGGCCATGTCGATGGTGTTGTAAACGGGCTGAGCGCCACCTTCCTGCGGTATCATGTTCCACTCCGTGCTGCCGATGTTCCCCCGAACATAGTGGCATCAAATCCGGTCTCGTAGAGCTCGGTCAGTTCCAAATAGGCACCGATCCGGGTCAGGAACCTGTCGAGTGCGTTGGCTCGCGTCACGGTTGCAGTGCGCTGGAAGAACTGGTGATCGCCGAACGCAATGAACGTCGGCGCATCGTGGACCAGAACGGTATCGCCGACCTCGACCTCGATTCCCTCAAGGCTGACATTGGCCTGCATGAACTCCGGCGTCTGTTCCAGTTCAACCGTGCACGGAACCTCGAAGGTTTGCCGGGGTCCGAAGAGTAGTCCAATCATCGCTTTTCCCCCTTGGAAAGCAGTTTGGCAAAAGCCTCGGTATTCACCGCGCCAAATGTGTCGACTGTCTGGCGCCGACCCGTTGCCGGGTCATGCAGGATCAGGCGACCGTCACTGTGACGGGCCAGCCTGTAGGGAACTTCGGCTCCGATCTTCTTTGGAGCCCTTTCGAACATCATCCCCTTGACGATGGTCTGGATAAATCCACCGCCGTCCCGGAGAGCCAAACTTTGCACCATTTCACCCGTAGCGGCAGTTCGTACTTCCACTCTCCCGTCGGGCTGCTCGACGAAGGTCATGTCACGTGATTCCACTATTGGGGTCTCTGGCAGCTTGACCACGCCAATTCCGGTCATTCTTGCGAAAGTCGCGAGGACAAGGGATGCGATCACAAGCGATGACGCCAGAACAAGGGGGCGGCGACCAACGATCGGACGCTCCACGCGGCGTGGCGGCGTGAGAGGTGTAAGCGAAGTCCAGGCTTCGGACATGGTTTTCCCCCGCTTGAAGCAAATGACAGCAGAAAGTGCCTGTCAGGCGTGGGCAGCAAGGCCCGGCGCGATGGTTCTGGTCCCGGCAGCACTGTTCTTGGAACGGCCTGTGGCGGGCATCTCTCCACCCAGCTCTGTCGTGAGGAGATGCGCAACACCCACTGCGTCAGGCACGCTGCGCAGCATGGGCTGAGGATTGTTCCAGTTCCAGGGCCGCATATGCGGCCAGATGACCATGACAGCGATCCGCTGGTCGGCCTGCACCTTCAGGGCGATATCGCCGCTCGCATCGCCATGGACCTTGAGGGCGACCGATTCGACCTTCGAGAACGGCAGGTTGAGGGTGATCGGCAAGGCGATGCCAGACCGGATCACGAGGCGCTTGCTTGTGAGCGTATAGACAGTCGTCCTGGCATAGCCCCAGGCGATCAATCCGAGGACCCCGACCGCAGCAACGGCCAGTGGCAGAACGCCGAAGGCGTAGCCCAGCGCTGCGCCCGTTTCCTGCCCGCCTG
>JANMFA010000220.1:0-4613 GCA_031377545.1 Hyphomicrobiales bacterium
GGGCGGATCACTGATCCCCGTGGCAGGTGGTGTGCTGATCCGTGATGCCAAGGGTGCACTTGTCGGCGCTGTTGGTGTCTCTGGCGGAACACTGGACTTGCCTTGAGGCCTGCGGCTTCGATGCCTGCGACAGCCGCAAGCTCGTCATTGTCCGAGGTGTCGCCAGAGACACCAACAGCGCCGACAAGTGCACCCTTGGCATCACGGATCAGCACACCACCTGCCACGGGGATCAGTGATCCGCCCACGACATGGGAGACCGCAGCCACGAAATTGGGGCGCTCTGCTGCCATCTTGCCGATCTGTCGCGACGAAACGCCAAGCGCCATGGAACCATCGGCCTTGCCACGTGCGATCTTCTCCCGCTTGAGGCTGGAACCGTCTTCAGCAGCGAACGCGACCAATGCTCCACGGGCATCCACCACCGCCACGGCCAATGGCTTCATCGACTTTTCGCGCGCCAGATCCAGCGCAACCCTGATAATCTTCTGTGCAGCCCTGAGCTTCAACATCGGAAGCGCCTTTCATGGGAGTGAAACGAGGCCGCCTCCTTAGTCCGGCATTGCTTGAAGACCAAGACCGGGACTGCAATAAACACCTTTGCCGGGAGAAATACTTTGATGCGCATCATCCGCGCCAGCCAACACAAGACGGTTCCGTGGAAGAACGGCGGCGGAACAGCCACCGCGATTGTCGAGCGGCCTGAGGGTGCGGGGTTTGAGTCCTTCGACTGGCGGCTGTCAGGAGCGCATGTTGGCCGCGATGGGCCCTTCTCCCTGTTTCCCCACGTTGACCGTACAATGGTGATCCTGCGGGGCGAAGCGCTGTGCCTGCATGGCCTGCCGCAGGGCACTGTCCAGCTAGGCAAGTCCAGTGTTCCATTCGGATTTCCCGGCGATGTTGCCGTGTCCGCCAGCCTCCCTGACGGCCCCGTTGATAACCTGAATGTCATGACGGACCGTCGGCGGTTCCGGCACAGCGTCACGCGGCTCGGGCCGGGGGGCCGCACATGCTTGAAGGCGGCGGGAACGCTGCTGGTCTATGCCGAAACCGGCAACGTCACTGTCATGGCAGACGGGAAGGAGAACACCCTCGCCAACAATGATTGCGTGATCAGTGACGATGATCTCGACGTTGCCGTTGCGGCGGGTGGTCTCGCGATCCTGATTGTGGTGGCCCCGGTGTGAACCTGCGGTTCAGGCTGCCCTGTCTTCGGTCGCATTCACGAAGGTCGAGATCTTCTGCATCGTTGCCCGGTCCGACAGCAGCGGTGCGTGGCCCTCGCCAACGACAAGATAAGGCTCGCAAAGCGGATGCCGACGGGCCATTTCGGCCTGCGTGGACGCGGAGAAAAGATCCGAGTTTTCGCCGCGGATCGAGAGCAGCGGCACTCCCTTGAGCCCTTCGAAGTAGGGCCACAATTCAGGCAGCGGCTGTTCCAGATCATAGATCTCCAGGCTTTTCATCAGCATCGGATCATAGTCAGGCACAAGTCCCTGGGGGCTTTCCTTGAAGGTGCGCCGGGCGAACGTGTTCCAGTCCGTATCGGACAGGCGTGTGAAATGCTGGCTCCCCACACGCTTCAGGATGGTGACGGCCTCTGCATAGTCCCGAGGCTTGGGCAGCTTTCCGACATAGCCCTTGATGCGCGCCAGTCCCTTGCCATCGATCACGCCGCCGATGTCATTGAGCACCGCGCCCCTGATGCAGGCGGGACGCACGGCGGAGAGACCCATCGTGATGATGCCGCCGCGCGAGGTTCCGATGAAGATGCCCGCATGGATGCCCACCGCCGTCAGGACATCCTGCACATCCTGCAGTTCGACACGGATATCATAATTGGCCGGATTCCGATCAAAATCGGAACGCCCGCGGCCACGGTAGTCCATAGCGATGACGGATCGGGGGCGTGACCGATGCGTCGACAGATATGTCGCGAGCTCATGGAAATCCGCACTGGTGCGGGCCAGTCCGGGCAGGCAAACCACGGGCAGCCGGGGCAGATGCGGCGACCCATAGAAGCGGCTATGCAGCCGAAGCCCATCCTGGCTGTTGCACCAGAAGCTTTCCCAGAGTGACCCCTCACCATCCTGCAGCGTGTTCGCCCGTGCCGCTTCAGCCACCATATCCATCCCGATTTCCGCTGCGAAAGTTCATGATTGGCTTTCCCAGCTTTTCTGGCTCCCTGCAAGGCACGGTGCACCGGAGTGCCGCGCAAAACTCATGGAAGTCTGGCAGCCCATTCACGGGCCAGTTCGAAGTCCCTGACGAGACGGGACATCGTGCCTTCGTCAAAGGACAGGCGCTTGAGATAGGCGGCCGGGTCACCAAGGATGCCAGGGTGGAGGCGGCGCATGTCGGCCAATGTCCTGCTTCCCGCCTGCTCGTTCAGGTTCCTTTTGGCCACCATGATCAGTGCCATCATGGCGAGCGGATATTCGCTGCCGCCCAATGCACTCGCGATCCCTCTGGACTGATCGTTCTGATCGAGCAGGTAATAGGCCGCAGCGCGGAATGTCAGCGCCCAAGTGGGAGGGGACGGATTGAGCTCCAGCGCCTGCTCGAGCATCCCGAGTCCTTTGGCATAATAGCCGGACTGGACATGCCGTGCGCCCACATCGGCCAGAATTTCTGTGTCGAAGGGATTGAGCGCCATGGCCTCGTTGGCGGCACGCCAAGCACTCTCCATTTCGCCCCGCGCGAAATGGGCGGCCAAAAGCGCCTGCTGGGAGCGAGCGCTGGCAGGCGACAGCTCTGCGGCACGGCGTGCACTGTCGAGCGCGCGGTCCAGTGGGGATCCCGGCAGGGGATTGTAGCCCTGCCGGTACTCTTCCAGATGCAGATAGGCGAGCTGCGCATGCAGGCTACCGACGCCGGGGAACTCGACTATGCGCTTGAGCAGGCAATCGCGGATGAGTCCATGCGTCCGGCTGTCGTTCGTGCGCCAGTAATCGAAGCCCCAGACAATGCAGCCATAGGGATCATCCTTGCGCTGGCCAGTCACCAGCTTGTTGCGCACATAGGCGTGGATGACGCCATAGGGCTGCGCCACCGATGTCGAGATCGCCTGGACAATCTTTGAGCGGGCAGAATCTCCATCCGCCCCGCCGGGGACCGGATCAAACTCCCTGGACCACAGAACGGTCTGATCTGCCTGATCCACCAGACGGGCGTTGAAGCGTATCATCCGGTTGGAGGCCTCGACGGAGCTTATCCGCAAACTCATGACATTGCCCGGCGCGACCGGGGCTTTGCGCGACGCAGAACCAACCAAGTCCGCGATATCGTGAACGACGACAATGTCGTCGAACCGGGCCACTGCATCGCGCGTGCGCTGGACCAGTCCATGAAGATCCGGTGACTCGGGCGAGACCGAATCGGATTCGACCAGCACCGAAGGCGCAAAACGATCTCTCGCGATCACCCTCTCCACAACGGGCACATTTCGGGATGCCTTAAGGTATGAATAGACAGACGTGCCGACCAACACACACACGCCTATGGCAGCAAGGCCAACAAGGCGATTGCGCAGCACCACCGGCTGTCTCGCGCCAGCGGTCAACCGCTTGTCATATCCGGGAGGAGCGCTTGCTGCCCTCATCGCGAAAATTGGCGCATAAACGCCCTTGTCGAGTGTGATGACCACCGGCTCTTCGGGATGCGCCTTTTCATAATCCGCCATGGCCTGACGCAACCGCCCGGCCTGGACCCGCACGATGGGATCTGTCTGGGGATCGAAACTCGGGGGGCGGTTGAGGGCAAGGGTTGCGATGGCATACCCCTTCAATTCGCCGCCCCGCCCGCCCAGCGTTTCCTCCACGATGAAGGAGAGAAAGGAGGCGAGTTGCGGCGATTCGTTGAACTGGGGCGCAGCCAGCATTCGCCTCAGACAGGCCTGAACGTCATCGGGCGACGGCCTGCCAACATCGGCGTCCTGATTGATGCCAGATCCCAAAACGCTCCCCTGAAACATTCTTGTTCGTCCTTAGCTGATCAGGACGTCAGGCTCAATCAATGCCCTTCGCCTTCGCGCCGAGACCTGGGCACCCGGGAAGGCGACTAAACTCAATCGCAGGGCAACCAACTGAAAATCATATCTAATTGATTTTATGGAGCTTTTTCCGATGTAACTGTTACATGACGCAAGGTAGCCCCTTGTAACTTCCAAATCGTTTGGGCGCATGAGACACGGATGCAACACTCAGAGCATCCCTTAGCAAGGACAACGCCAATCATGATCCGAACTGCGTTCCAGCCTGAAACGGAACGCGCTGGAACTCATCTGGAGCTTTGCCGCGCAAAGCACTTGATCAATCGAACAAAGGAACAATCGCCGTGCTGACTGCACAATCCGAACAGGGAGCAGCCACGTCTGCTGCTGGACCGTCATCGCCTGCCGCCAAACCGCCCACCATCGAAGAACAGCTCGCTTCTGTGATCCGTTCGGCTCGAGACGTCGCCATCGTGGCGGAAGAACTGCTGCGGGAATTTGTTGCGCTTGAGGCCACCGCTGCGAAAGGGAGCGATCAGAACGTTCCTCATGCCATCGTGCTCGCGCCGCGGCTGCTGTCTGCAACGCAGCAACAGCTGACTTCGCTTCTGGCCATGATGAA
>JANMFA010000255.1:0-2860 GCA_031377545.1 Hyphomicrobiales bacterium
TCGCGCGCTACCATCTCGGCATAGGCGTTGATCAGGTCGGGGCCGTGCTCGAAGTTCTTCGGTATCCGGTAGGGGATGCCGAGACCGCCGCCGAGATCCAGACGCTCCACCGATAGCCCCGTGCTGCGGATATGCGTGGTCACCTCGCGCATGCGGCGGAAAGCGGCCTGAAGATCGTCGAGATCATCGATCAGGCTGCCGATATGCACGGCGAGCCCCTTGATGGCGATGCCTTCCATGTTGGCGGCACGGGCATAGAGCCGCTCGGCCTCGGAGAATGACACGCCGAACTTGTTGGAGTCGGAGCCTGTCGTGATCTTCGAATGACCGCCCGCGCCGACATCCGGATTGACACGGAAAACGGCTGCCTGCCGCTTGCCCTTTGCCGCTGCCACGCGGTTCAGCACTTCCAGTTCGCCCTCGGTCTCGATGTTGACCTGATACAGGTCCATATCAACGGCATGGGCAAGTTCCGCCTCGGTCTTGCCAACGCCGGAGAACACGATCTTCGAGGCAGGAATGCCCGCCCGCATCGCCTTGCGGATCTCGCCTTCCGAGACGACATCCGCACCCGATCCCAGCTTTGCCAGCGTTTCCAGCACGGCGATGTTGCTGTTGGCCTTCATGGCATAGAAAACATGCGCCCTCTCGGCGCTTCCGGCCGCTTTTGCCATTGCCGCGGCATAGAGCTGGTAATGCCGCGTCACGGTGGCCAGCGAATAGACATAGACCGGCGTGCCTGCTGCTGCGGCGATATCGGCAATCGCCACGTCTTCGGCGTACAGGTGTCCGTCGCGGTAGTGGAAATGGTGCATGGGGTGATGCTGCCTTTTCCTTCTCCCTTGGGAGAAGGTGTCATGCGGAGCATGACGGATGAGGGTAAACCACCGGGTGCAGGGGTTCTCCCTCACCCGCCCGCCATCCGGCGGGCACCCTCTCCCGAGGGAGAGGGCAGAAAACTGCGGCTATTCCAGCAATCCGTCGAGAATGAACGGCTGTTTCGGCGGTATGATCCCGGGAGGACGACGGCGTCCGCCCGTCGGTGAAATCGTTGGTGTCGACTGGCCCGGCTCGGTGGTTGTCGGATCGCTGGGCACGCGCGGAGCGCCTTCGGGTCGGTTGCGCTCGATGTTGGCTTCCACATCCACCGTGTTGCGATCATCCGCTTCGCGCTGAAGGCCTTCGCTCACGCTGCCCTGCGCCTGCTGCTGCCTTGCGGCGCGGGGCTGGCCGGGTTGGTTGGGCTGGCCATCCTTGTTGCGACCCTGACGCTTGGCCCATTCCTGGCCCTGCGCGGTGTAGGGCGGCGGCTCCAGCGCACCACGGCGGCCACAGGCCGACACGCCGACGGCAAGGCCAGCGGCGAGAGCCAGAAGTGAGAATTGACGGCGATCCACGGTTTGATCGTCTCCGGTTTGGGAGTCACATTACCCGATTGCTCTAACGCGTCGAGGCGGTGTCGTCGAGATTGGCAGTGCGGTATTGTTATTTTTTGGGCGCACGGAGCTTTTTTAGCCACTTGCGCGCCTGCACGCGCACATTTGCGGGTGCCGTGCCGCCAAGGCTGGTGCGGCTTTTCACGGATTTGTCGACACCCAGCACGCCAAAAACCTCTGCCGTGATCGACGCCTGCACGCCCTGCATCTCGGCCAGCGAGAGCTTTTCAAGGCCAATGCCCTTCGCCGAGGCGATTCCCACGATCTTCGCCGTGACGTGATGGGCCTCGCGAAACGGCATTTTCTGCGTGCGGACCAGCCAATCCGCGAGGTCGGTGGCAGTGGCATAGCCCGCGCCGGCCGCCGCTTTCATCTTTTTCGCGTCCGGCACCATGTCGCGTACCATGCCGGTCATCGCGGCGATGACAAGTGAGAGGTTCATGAGCGAATCGAATGTCGGCTCCTTGTCCTCCTGCATGTCCTTGGAATAGGTCAGCGGCAGGCCTTTCATGGTGATCATCAGGGCGTTCAGCGCGCCAATGATGCGGCCCGCCTTGCCGCGCACCAGTTCCGCCGCATCCGGATTGCGCTTCTGCGGCATGATGGAAGAACCGCTCGAAAAGGCATCAGACAGCCGCACGAAACCGAACTGCACGGTCGTCCACAGCACGATCTCTTCGGCCAGACGGGAGAGATGCACTGATGTGATGGCGCCTGCCGCCAGCACTTCCAGGGCGAAATCGCGGTCGGCAACACTGTCGAGCGAATTGGCGGTCGGGCGGTCGAAACCCAAGGCCTTGGCGGTCATCTCGCGGTTGATCGGGAAGGACGTGCCGCACAATGCCGCTGCGCCCAAAGGGCATTCGTTCATGCGCTTGCGGGCATCCGCCAGCCTCGAGCGGTCGCGCGCCAGCATCTCGACATAGGCCAGCATGTGATGGCCAAACGTGGTTGGCTGGGCCGATTGCAGATGCGTGAAGCCCGGCATCACCGTGGCTGCGTGAATCTCGGCTTTCTCAGCCATCGCCAGCTGCAGGTCGGCCAGCTGCGCATCCAGCTCATCCGCCGTGTCGCGCACCCAGAGGCGGAAATCGACCGCGACCTGATCATTGCGCGAGCGCGCGGTATGCAGCCGCCCGGCCGGTTCGCCGATGATCTCCTTCAGGCGGGATTCGATGTTCATGTGAATGTCTTCGAGCGCACGCGAAAACGTGAACGTGCCGGACTCGATTTCGGACGCCACCTGGTCCAGACCCTTGGTGATCGCCGCCACATCGGCCTTCGACAGGATGCCTGTTTCCGCCAGCATCGCCGCATGCGCCTTCGAGCCGCGGATGTCCTGACGCCACAGCCTCTTGTCAAAGTCGATGGAAGCGTTGATCTCTTCCATGATAGCGGCTGGTCCGCTTTCGAACCGTCCGCCC
>JANMFA010000279.1:0-1800 GCA_031377545.1 Hyphomicrobiales bacterium
GAAACTCATCACCCTCTCCCGAATGCGCTGCAAGCCGTCCAGCATCGAAGCCGCGCCTGCTTCCAATGGCCGCTGGCGGTCCGGCAGCTTGAGGAGCCTTGCCGACATGATCTCGGCATTGTCCGCTTCATCGGGCAGCAGCGTATCGACCAGGCCAAGTTCCGCGGCGCGCGTTGCGCGGATCAACTGCTCACGTCTGGGCAGCATGCGCGGCACCAGCATGGCGGGTTTGTTGAAGGAAATGATCTCGCAGAACGTGTTGTATCCGGCCATGCCAACGACCGCGGCAGCGCGCGTGATCAAGGCCTCGGGCTGGTTGACGAAATCCAGAATGTGGATGTTAGGATCATCGGCCGCCAGCTCCCGGATTTCGCTGCGCTCGTCGTTGCTCATGAATGGCCCGAGGACCATCACATAGGGGAGATGGCGGTGGCGCGCCACTGCCCTCGCGCGGATCATGGCCCGCATCAGCGGGCCGCCGTCGCCCCCGCCGCCCGCCATGACGAGGATGTATTCCTCGGGGAGAGCGAAATCCAGGCTCTGTGCGCGCAGCGAGATGTCACGGCGCAAGAACCCGGTATAGGTGAACCGTTTCTCGAGCCCTTTTGGCAGCGGGAGTCCCTGAAGGGGATTCCAGAATCCTTCGGGGCCATAGATCCAGATGTCGTCATAGAAGCGCTTGATGTAATGCAGCGTATCGTTGCGCGCCCATTCCGTTGCCAGCAACTCCTCGTCATCCAGTACGTCGCGCAGCCCGACGACGAGTCGGCAACCGCGCTTCTTCAGATACTCGAGAGTCGGCAGAAGCTCGCGCTTCAGGCCCAGTGGTTCCTTGTCGACGATAAGGATATCAGGCTCGAAAGATTCGGCCGTGGAGCGGATGATCTTTGTCCGCCACTCAATCGTCTCTTCTATGTTGATGTGCTGGCTGATGGACGTGTATTCGCCATTGTACAGCTTGATGACGCTTGGAATCTTGACGAAATCCACACGGGCCTTGAAATCGAAGGCCCCGGCGATCTGCGACCCCGAGATGATCAGGACATGCACGCCCTTGAATGACTCGACCAAGGCATGGGCGATCGTCCGGCAGCGCCGGAGATGACCAAGTCCGAACGTGTCGTGGCTGTACATCAGGATACGGACCTGCGCACGCCGGTGGTGCTGGCTTGTCGGGAGAGGACCTACGAAACTGGTGGTGCCTGGCGGGATATGTTGGTTCACTGCAGGTCACCGGAACGAGGAAACGAGAAACAGACGGCGCAGGGCTGCGCCCCATGGTTATAAGGTTGCAGAGCCCCGCAAGGAACAATGGAAGGCTCTTGTCGTCAAATGCAATTCACGAAGTGACAACATTTCCGTGAAGCCAGGCAGAATTTCGCTGACAAACGGTTGAGTCGTGGTTGCATTGACGGCTTGGTTTCCTAAGCTGTGTTTCCTCGGCTGGGAAGCCGCAGCGCTGTGGCTCGATGCGCATTTCCAGGACATCAACGTCAAGTCCAGCATTGACATCCGTGCCGAATATCTTTGACTGCGTCGCGCAGGGGCTCCAATTCTTGTGCGGAGGCTCTCGCTGATGCGTCAAGAGATCCTGAGGTTCGTACGGGAGCGCCCAGGATGCGTTTGAAGACCGCTGTCACGCTCTTCGTCCTTGGAGGCACGCTTCTCGCGGTGCTGCCGCTGCAATGGGTGTGGTGGCGAACCGCGCGGCAGTCGAGTTTTCAGCTGGTCGATGCCTTGAGTGAACAGATCACGTCGACCGTCCGACGAGAATGGTGGGATCGGGTCACGGCGGCAGAG
>JANMFA010000283.1:0-3729 GCA_031377545.1 Hyphomicrobiales bacterium
CCTGCGCGCAGCATGGGGTTGAAGGCAATGACGCCCATCAGCACGACGACCGCGCCCACCAGACCACTGGCGATGCCCCAAAAGGTGCAGACCAGCAGCGAAGCCACGGCCAGCGAAGCGGGCACATTCCGGAACGCCAACTGGATGGAATAGAACATCTTGTCGACCAGCGCGCCGCGCTCCATCACGTAACCCATCAGCACGAAGAGCGGTATCGAGATCAGCACGTCATTGGTCATGGCCCCGTAGGTGCGCTGGACCATGAGATCGAACACGCGGTTGTCGATCCAGGACTGCGAGGGATCGTAGAAGGCCTTGAATCCAAAGAGGATGCCAAGTCCCATCAGCGTGAACGCTGTCGGGAATCCCAGCATGATCGCCACCACGATAAGGCTCAGCATCAGGAGCCCGAGGGCCGGGTCGCTCATGGCAAGAAAGCTCATCATTGTTCTCCGCCACGGCCGCGTTGACGTGCGGCTTCTTCGATTGACTGGGCTCGTTCCATCGCGATCTTGCGCGATTCTTCATCCACATGCTCGCTGCTGGCGAGCTGTTCGCCGATCACATCGATCTCCGATACATCGTGCAAACGGCTGGGCCATTCGCCGGTCTTCAGGCAGACGATACAGCGGACGATCTCGGCCACGCCCTGAAGCAGGACAAGCGCACCCGCAATCGGGATAATGGTCTTGAAATGATAGACGGGAGGTCCGTCAGCAGTGACGTTGGAATGCTCGCCGATGCGCCAGGAATCGCCAGCGTAGGAGTATCCGGCATAAACCAGCGCCAGGATGCCCGGAATGAAGAACAGGAAGTACAGCGCCAGATCCAGCGACGCCTGCGTGCGCGGCTTGAATGAGCTGTAGAGAAAGTCGCCTCTGACATGGCCGTTTTGCGCCAGTGTATAGGCCCCGCACAGCATGAAGAGTGTGCCATAGAACATATTGCCGGCATCGAAAATCCAGGCCGTCGGTGCGTTCAGCAGATAGCGCTTGAAGACCTCGGCGCAGATCAGCAGCATGAGACCGACAATCAGCCACGCGGCAGCCTTGCCGACCCACGTGCTCACACCATCAATGGTGTGAAGGAACTTCTCGACATTCATTGGATTTGATCCCCTGGCTCACGCCGGTGAGCATGGAATAAGAAGGCTTCCGGCTTTTGCAAGCCGGAAGCCGATTTCGTCAGTTATTGGAAGCGATCAGGTTTTCTTGGCGACGCCGTTGGGCCCGAAGTAGTGGTCATAGGCCATCTTGCGGTTGACCACAGTGTCCTGCTCCCACTGGGTGGCGCGGCGCGCGAATGCGAGCTGCGATTCCAGAATCTTCTTGAACAGCGGGTTCTCAGCCGCCTTCTTGGCAACAACCTGATCGTAGATCTCGAGTTGCTTCTTCAGCACGGAATCTGGTGTCTTGAAGAAGCGCACCTTGTCCTTGGTCTGAAGCTCCTGATAGTCCGTCGAATAACGGTCGACTGCCTTCCACGACATGTCGGACGAGGCTGCCTCGGTTGCGTTGGCGATGATCGCCTTCATCCGGTCAGGCAGCGCGTCATACTTCGTCTTGTTGAACATGATCTCGAACTGCTCAGCGTTCTGGTGGAAGCTCTGCAGCATGCAGATCTTCGAGACATCGGCGAAGCCCAGGAGACGATCCGACGAGGCGTTGTTGAATTCCGCCGCATCAAGCAGGCCGCGGTCCATGGCGGAAACGATTTCGCCGCCAGGCAATGCGTTCACGGCGGCGCCCATGCCGGTGAACACATCAATGGAAATACCCACGGTGCGGTACTTCACGCCCTTGAAATCATCCACCTTGGTGATCGGCTTCTTGAACCAGCCAAGCGGCTGGGTTGGCATCGGGCCATAGGGGAAGGACTGCACATTCGCGCCAATCGACGCATAGAGTTCAGCCAGCAGTTCCCGGCCGCCGCCATACTTGTGCCAGGACAGCAGCATGTTGGCATCCATGGCGTAGCCTGGACCCGAACCCCAAAGCGCCAGCGCCGTCTGCTTGCCGTAGTGATAGACCAGCACACCGTGGCCACCGTCGAGCGTGCCCTTGGACACGGCTTCCAGAAGTCCGAAGGCGGGCACCACTGCGCCGGCCGGCAGAACGTCGATCCTGAGATCACCGCCGGTCATGTCGTTGACCTTCTTGGCGAAATCAAGCGCGTATTCGTGGAAGATGTCCTTGGATGGCCAGGTGCTCTGCCAGCGCATGTTGATCGGGCCCTGCGCGCTGACAATGGTCGGCGCTGCGACCGTGACTGCCGCTGCAGCAACGGCCGTTCCCCTCAGGAATTTCCGACGTGAGGGATCGTCCTTGATCGTCATTTTCATCGTTTCGCTCCCGGCGTTTCGGCAACTTTTAGCCCGTGCCTGCGGAAAGCTTATTGCATTGACGCCGCAATTGCCAAGTAAGATAAACGGCCACTCTGTCCGTTATGGCAAAAGTGATTTGCCGTCCTTCAATGGATCATCAGCCCAGCGCTTTCAAACCGGACGGCACCTTGCCCTCCATCCACTGGAGGAAAGCACCGTCCGCAGTCGAGACATCAGGGAAATCATCGCCTGCACCGGCGCGGTTCAGTGCTGATAGGGGGCTCCGCCGCCCACCGCCGACACCGGTGCCCCCACCTTGGTAGCCGCGCTGCCTGTCAGACACCGCACCCGTGACCACTTCGAAAGGTGCGGTCTCGGTGCGACGGCCCTAAAGCAGTCCATCCGGCATTTTCTGTTCTTCCGCCGCATTGGCGCGTCGGAAGAACAGCGTCAGCAAGGTCGAGGAGATGACGATGAACAGTGAATAGAGTGCCGGAACAGCCATAACCTGCTGTTGGATCGAGGCCAGCGGCCCCACGAAGGTAAAGGCCACAATGGCGATCGCGAGCGGACCATTCTGGATGCCAGTCTCAAGCGCGATGGTCCGCGCATTGCGCGGATGCAGCTTCAGAAGCGTGGAGAAGCCGTAGCCGAAGAGAAAACCCAAGAGACCCAATCCGATAGCGCCAACGAAGACCGAGAGCGGCGTTTCCAAAAGGAACTGCCAGTTGCGTGGAATCCATGTGACTAGGAGAAGCACGATAAAGATGATTCCCAGGGCGCTGCCCGCAAACTCCACAAGCGCGCCTGTGTTGGCGTTCCGCTTCCGGATGAGCATGCCGATGGCGACCGGCACCAGAAGCAGGATCAGCGTGACCACGATGTTCTGTGTTGGCACGACGATACTCAAGCTGCCGCTTGCCGCAAGGATGGCGACATAGCTCACGATCAGCAGCGGGATGGCGATAACGCCTACGATCGTGGAGTTGACTGTCATCAGCACGGAAAGAGCCAGATTGCCGCGCGAGAAGTAGGTGAAGATGTTGGATGTCGTACCGCCGGGCATGCAGCCCATGATGATGAGGCCCACCTTGATCGGATCGCTGACGGGCAGCGTCAGCGCCAGAATCAATGCGATCAGCGGCATGAACCCGTACTGGGAGATCAGCCCGATCAGCATGCCGTAGGGTCGCTTGATGGCCAGCGTGAAATCCCGTGGCGTGAGCGATGCGCCCATTCCCAGCATGATGACGAAGATCATGACGGCCAGGACCGCCTGTTCGAATGCCCCGACCATGACTCAGTTCCTTCCCGCTAGCACTTCGGCGCGCAGATCCTTGCGCAGGATCTTGCCTACGTTCGATTTTGGCAGCGTCTCGCGGAAAGTGACGCTCTTCGGCGCCTTG
>JANMFA010000294.1:0-3813 GCA_031377545.1 Hyphomicrobiales bacterium
ATCTGCCCGGCGATCAGGTCTGTCAGGGCCGGGGCCGTGCCGCGATACGCCACCGAGGCTGGCATCGCCTGTGTTGTCAGGTTGAACAGCACGCAGGCGACCTGCGAGGTCGCGCCGAGGCCGGCATGGCCAAAGGACAGGCGCCCGCCATTCTGCGCCACGAAATCACGGAAAGCCGGCAGCGTGTCGACCGGTGTGGCAGCCTTGGCGACCAGCACCATCGGCGCACTGGCGATGAGGCCGATGGCTTCAAAATCGGCCACCGGGTCATACCCGGCTTGCGGGTTGAGAATTGGCGTCAGCGCATGGGTGGCCATCTGGCCGAGCACCATGGTGTTGCCATCCGGCCTTGCACGCGCCGCGCGCAGTGTGCCGGTCGCGCCGCCCGCGCCCGCCACGTTCTCGATGATGAACTGCTGGCCAAGTGTCTCTCCCATTGATTTGCCAACGAGACGGGCAATCGTGTCGGACGGCCCACCGGCCGCGAACGGCACCAACAGCGTGATCGGTTTGGTGGGGTAAGAGGATTGCGCCACTGCCAATCCGGAGGTCAAGACCAGCGCAAGGGTTGCCGTGATCAAACGCATGCTTGTCTCCTGGAGGCACAAAGAGCATTCAGTTGCGGATAGCGCAAACCAACTACTGAGGCGTGATACCGGCTGTGTTCACCACATTGGCCCAATGCTTCACCTCGCGCTCAAGCTTGGCCTGCAACGCCGCGGGAGCGCGCTGGTCAGCGGGGAACAGGACAGTGCCGAGGTCGGTGAAGCGCTTCAGGATTTCCGCGTCGGCGAGCGCCTTCTGAAGAGCGGCATTGAGCCTGTCCACAACGTCTTTTGGCATGCCTTTGGGGCCATAGAGACCATGCCAGACCGAGAGATCGAAGCCTGCAACCTCAGACGCGATCGTCGGCAGATTCGGCAATTGCGCAATCCGCGAAGGCGATGTCACACCATAGGCCTTGACTGTGCCAGCCTCGATCTGAGGCAAAGCATTGGTCGTCTGATCGCACAGGACATCCACCTGCCCCCCCACGACATCATTCAGCGCGGGCCCGGTTCCACGATAGGGCACGTAGTTGAAGGATGTGCCGAGCGCCTGCCCCAGCATGATGCCGCACAGATGTGAACCGGAACCGACACCAGCATGCGCGACGTTGGTCTTGGCACCTTCCGCTCGCAGCCGTGCCAGAATTTCCTTCAGGCTCTGCGCGGCGTAGTCCTTCTTGGAAATCAGGACAAACGGACCGTAGTTCACCAGACCAACCGGCTCGAACGCGGTCAGCGTGTCGTAGCCCGGGCTCTTGTAGAGCGAAGCACCCGCGGACAGGGCGACGTGGTGGATCAGCAGCGTATAACCATCTGAAGGCGACTTGGCGACACGGGCTGCGCCAGCAGTGCCGCCGGCACCCGCGACGTTTTCGATGACCACCTGCTGGCCAAGCGTCTCGGACAGGCTGCGGGAAACGAGCCGGGCGATGGAATCAGATGGCCCACCCGCCGCATAGGGCACGATGACCGTAATCGGTTTGTTCGGATATCCCTGCGCAACGGCAGGGGAGACAAAAGCCGCGGTAGCAACCGCGATCATCGACAGAAATGGACGCATTGTTTCCTCCAGAATGGCAATGTGGGGCATTGCCCTGGCTTCGTCCAGTCATTGACGTGCCAGAAAGTGGAGTTGCACAGCGCGTTCACTGGCACTACCGAATGGGAATGAGCAGCCTGTCGATCGCCACATGGAACGTCAATTCCGTCCGCCAACGGATCGAGCATCTCGCGCGCTGGCTGAAGGACAAACAGCCTGATGTGGTCTGTCTGCAGGAGATCAAGGCGGTTGACGACAGCTTTCCGGCGCTGGAGATCGAAGCGCTTGGCTATCATGTCGCCGTGCACGGCCAGAAGACCTTCAACGGCGTCGCCCTGCTGTCGAAATACCGCCTGGAGGATGTCCGCCGTGGCTTGCCGGGAGATCCCTCGGATGAGCAGGCGCGCTACATCGAGGCAACAGTATCGGTGGACAGCGGCGTGTTCCGGATCGCATCGATCTATCTGCCCAACGGCAATCCGGCTCCGGGCGAGAAGTATGACTACAAACTTCGGTGGATGGAAAGATTGCGGCTGCACGCGGCCGAATTGCTGAAGCTCGAGGAACCGCTGGTGCTGGCTGGTGACTATAACGTCATTCCTGAAGCACAGGACTGCCATGACCCGAAGGTGTGGGCGAATGATGCCCTGTTCCTGCCCGATACACGGTCGGCGTTCCAGCGGCTCAAGGCGCTCGGGCTGACGGAAGCCCTGCGGGCCAGCACGGATGCCGAGAAGCTCTATACATTCTGGGATTATCAGGCCGGTGCTTGGCAGCGCAACAACGGCATCCGCATCGATCATCTGCTGCTGTCACCGCAGGCCGCGGACAGGTTGCAGGAAACCGTGATCGACCGGGATGAGCGCGACCGGGACAAGCCGTCGGATCACGTGCCCGTCAGAGGCCTGTTCAGAATCTGATGACGCAGGTCAGCGGCGCTCGCCCAGTTTCATCAGGCGCTCGGCATGTGTTCCCGCCAGGCGCTTGTCGTCGTCCGAGGCCATCTCGAACGCCTTGCGATGCATTTCCAGAACCCAGGAATCCCGGGCTGGCTTGGCATTCTCGCGTGCGACCTGCAGCCAGCCGAGGCCACGGCCCACATGTCGCTGTGCGCCCTCCCCGGTGACAAGAATCCAACCCAGACGGGCCTGCGCGTAAACATGTCCCTTCTCGGCGGCAAGGCTGAGCCATCGCAACCCCATCTTTGGCTCCGGCCTGCCGCCCGCGCCATCCAGCAGCATGCGGGCGAGTTGGTACTGCGCCTCGGAATGGCCGTAGTAGGTCGCGGCATAGTTGAAGGCTTTCTGGGCCTGAAAGGGATTGGCTTTTACAGTGCTGTGGGGAATGCCCTCCAGCCAATAGGTGCCCAGTGCCACGAAGGCGTTGGCGACAACGCCGGCGTGCAGGGAATCACGGCTTTCATCGCCTCGCGCGTCGGCAATGCGTGAGAACAGACGGAACGCCTTGAAATCATCCTGCCCGACACCGTCGCCCTCGGCATACATCCGCCCCAGCTTCCATTGCGCCAGGATATCGCCCTGCTCGGCAGCATTCTCGAGCTGGCGCAGAGCCGCCTGCTTGTCCCCCGACTTGTACTTCAGCGCAAAGCCGCGCCACATCTCGCGCATTGCGCTGTCCACGCCCAGATCAGGCAGCGCAGGCAAGGTCGGCAGCGCCTGCATCCGCCGCTCGGGCGGCGAGGAATCAGGATCAGCGCCTTTCAGCTCGAAAGCATGCGCTGCGGAGCCGCCGCATACAACGGCGGTCAGCAAGGCGCATGCAAGAATGTGGTCAGATATCCGCATAGCAATGTTTTTCACCTTCCCCACCGGGATGCGTGACCGCACCATCTTTTGCGGAACCGACGCCCTGCGCGAATTTCCAGATCGCGCCGGAACCATAGTCGGTCTCCCGGGGTTTCCAGAGCTTACGTCGCGCTTCCAATTCGGCATCCGTAAGGCGGACTTCGAGCTTTCCTGTGATGGCATCGAGGTGGATGATATCGCCATCCTTCAGAAGCCCGATTGGACCGCCGATGGCCGCCTCAGGCCCGACATGGCCGACGCAGAAACCGCGCGTGGCACCAGAAAAGCGTCCGTCCGTGATCAGTGCCACCTTGTCGCCCATGCCCTGGCCATAAAGCGCCGCCGTGGTTGCCAGCATCTCGCGCATGCCGGGACCACCCTTGGGGCCTTCGTAGCGGATGACGAGCACATCGCCTTCCTT
>JANMFA010000309.1:0-4529 GCA_031377545.1 Hyphomicrobiales bacterium
CGCTGCTGCTGCCCACCCGAAAGCTGTCGCGGCAATCTGTCCCCCAGAGCACCCAGCCTAACCATCTCCAGCGCCTCGCGCACCCGTGCCGCAATGTCGGGACTGGGCAGCTTGCGCATCTCCAGTCCGAAGGCGACATTCTCCGCCGCCGTCATGTGGGGAAACAGCGCATAGGACTGGAACACGAGGCCCGTGTTGCGCCGCCAGGGCGGCACCTGCGTCACGTCCCTGTCGCCGATCCTGATCTGCCCCTGCGTGGGAGTTATGAACCCCGCCAGCATCCGCAGCGTGGTGGTCTTGCCGCAACCGGACGGTCCCAGCAGCACGATGAACTCGCCCTGCGCGATATCGAGCGTCACGCCACTGACGGCGGTGGTATCACCATACCGTTTGGAGAGATTCTGCAGCTGGACCCGAGCCATGGTCAGACCACCCTTGCCAGCCGGACGAAACGGTCCGTGATCAGCAATGCTGCCGCGATGACGACCATCTGATAGACCGACACCGCCGCGATCGTTGGATCCAGCTTCCATTCCAGATACTGGAGGATCGCAATGGGCAGCGTTGTCCGGCCGGGGCCGACCAGAAACAGGCTCATCTCCAGATTGCCGAAGGATGTGACGAAGCTGAACAGCGCCGCCGCCACGATGCCGGGCCGGATCATCGGCAATGTCACGCGCCGGAAGGTCACCCATGGGGTTGCGCCAAGGTTGAGGGCGGCTTCCTCGACGCTGCGGTCCAGCCCCGCAAGGCTCGCCAGCACGAGACGCACCGTCCAGGGGATGACGATCAGCACATGCGCCGCGATCAATCCGCCAAGCGACCCGATCATCGCGAGATTGTGGCCACGCTCGTAGGCAAGGATCTCGGCCTCCACATGGAAGATGTAGATCGCAGTCCCCAGCACGATGCCGGGAACGACAAGGGGGAGCAGCAGCAACTGGCCGAGCGGACTCCCGGCCCCACCGGAACGCCGGGCCAGAACAAGCGCTGCCGGCACGCCAAGCGCCAGGCCGATGATGGTGGCGGTGATGCCGACCTGCAGGCTGGTGACGAAGCCCTGGACGAACTGCCGGTGCTCGAACACGGCGCCGAACCAGCGCAGCGAATACCCCTGCGGCGGGAAAGACGGTATCTCCTGGGCGAAGAACGAGAGCCAGACCACGAACACGATCGGCATCAGAATGAACCCCAGGGCCGCAGCACCGCTTCCGGCAAGCACCTGGCTGCGCCAGCTCATGGGCGTGCGATCGCAATTGTCTGGAGCAAGGATCTCATGGGGTGAATAGGAACGGCGGTGGAGAGGGTTGTCAACTTGTTGTGGGAGAATGCCGATGCGCTGCTCCCCTGCCCTTCCTGAGGCGCGCATGTTGTCAGCTGACAACTGCCGCGCGTCGGCGGACCGGTACCGGCAGGCTTGCACTTCCCGTTAACCTTTGGTTAACCATAAATTCCTTGCCGGAGTTTCAGAATCGGCGCTATCTGTCCAGACGCTTTTCAGCCGTTTAACGGCGGTAATCCGTCTGGAGTTACAGTGTCACTGTCAGAAAGCCAAATCGGTCGCGCGGGCAACAGCGAAGCGGAGAGCGGGCTTGCCCGGATCACCCGCCACGCCTCCGCCTTGTCGATGCAGTTGCGCGCGTTGAGCGCAACGCTTTTCCCGCCGACAGCATCGAAGTCGCTGCGTTCGCTCACTTCCGGCGAGGTGGCACGGATCCTGGGTGTGTCGGACGGGTATCTGCGCCAGCTGTCGCTCGATGGGCTTGGTCCACTGCCCTCACTGGGTTCGGGTGGACGGCGCTCCTACACCCCGGCCCAGGTCACGGAACTGAGGCGCTATCTGGCGTCCAGCCGCCCGAAGGAGGCCCTGTCGTTCCTGCCGCAGCGGCGACCGGGCGACAAGCTGCAGATCCTCGCGGTCGCCAACTTCAAGGGTGGCTCCGCCAAGACAACCACCGCGCTCTATCTCACGCAATATCTTGCGTTGCGAGGCTACCGGGTGCTCGCGCTCGACCTTGATCCGCAAGCGTCGCTCTCCGCGATGTTCGGCTACCAGCCCGAGTTCGACATCGCCGAGGGCGAGACGCTTTATGGCGCGATCCGCTATGACGACAAGCGCAGGCCCATGCGGGAGGTCATCCGCCGGACCTATTTCGAGGGCGTTTCGCTAGTGCCTGGGAATCTCGAACTGATGGAGTTCGAGCACCAGACGCCGCGCGCCATGATCGAGCGGTCGCTGCGCGGTCACGAACTGTTTTTCCGCCGCGTTGCTTCGGCAATTGCCGAGGTCGAGGACGATTTTGATTTCGTGGTGATCGATTGCCCGCCCCAGCTTGGATACCTGACCATGGGCGCGCTCAATGCCGCGACATCGCTGCTGGTGACGATCCATCCGCAGATGGTCGATGTGGCTTCGATGAGCCAGTTCCTGCTGATGACGTCGGATGTCATGCAGGTCATCCAGGATGCTGGCGGCAAGCTGGATTACGATTTTGTCCGCTATATCGTGACGCGCCATGATCCGCATGATGTGCCCGAAACGCAGATTGTCGCGCTGCTGCGGCACCTCTTCACGGAGGATGTGCTGAAGGCCACGGCCTGGAAATCCACGGCGATTGCCAATGCCGGGCTCACCAAGCAGTCGCTCTATGAGCTGGACAAGGGATCGGTCGGCCGCGTGGCCTATGAGCGGGCGCTCGAATCCGTGGATGCGGTCAACGCCGAGGTGGCCGAGCTGGCGCGAAAGGTTTGGAAGCGATGAGCAAGCGCACCGATGCGATCCGCTCCCTGTTCACCCAGGCACCCGAAACCAAGGGGTTGTCAGCTGACAACCTGCCGGAGGAGGCCGTGCGGCGCACCGCCGGTGCGGTCAATTCGATCCGCAACACCTTCTCCGATATCGAGCGCGAGAACGAGGCCCTGCGCGCCGCGGTGGCGGGTGCTGAAACCATCGTCGAGATCGATGCGTCGCTGATTGACCCCTCCCCTTTCCCGGATCGCTTCGCTGATGATGGCGGACCATCCTTCGTCACGCTCAGGAACTCGATCGCGGAGCGCGGCCAGGAGGTTCCGGTCCTGCTGCGTCCGCACCCCTTGTCAGCCGGTCGCTATCAGACCGCGTTTGGACACAGGCGTATCCGGGCGCTTGGCGAACTTGGCCGTCCGGTCCGCGCGCTGGTCCGGGTGTTGTCAGACGATGATCTTGCCGCGGCACAGGGCATCGAGAATGCGGCACGGGCCGATCTCAGCTTCATCGAGCGCGCCGTCTTCGCGCTGCGGCTGGAAGAGGCGGGAAGGCCGCGCTCGGTCGTCCAGCAGGCGCTGGCCATCGACAAGGCGGAGGCCTCCAAGCTTGTCGCGGTGGCCCGGGCCGTCCCGATGCCGGTTGTCGCCGCCATCGGAACGGCCGCCCGGGCGGGGCGACCGCGCTGGCAAGCGCTGGCTGATGCCCTGGGCAAACCCGATGCGCTCAAGCGGGTCGAGGCCCTCATCGGTGATGCCGGGTTCAAGGCACTCGACAGCGACGGGCGGTTCGTGGCGGCGCTTGATGCCGCCCAGAGATCAGCGGTTGCCGCAGCGATGCGGCAGTCCGTCCGCACGCAGATCCGGACAGCCTCAGGGCAGATCATCGCCAAGGTGGTCGATGGGCCGGGTGCGAGCCAGATCAAGATCGACCGGAAAAGCCACGGAGAGTTCGCTGATTTCGTTGCGCGCGAGCTGCCGGCGCTGTTCGACCGTTTCACGCAATCCGAAGCAGCGGCCCCCGGCCGCCGCAGACGACCCTGATCATCAACAAAGGAGCATCGACCGCAAAAGAAAAAGGCCCCCAAACGTCTCCGTCCGGAAGCCCTTCTCATCGTGTGAGAACCTGAGAATCACACTTCCGCGAATCACTGTCAAGAGTCGGCGTCGTTTTGACGGACAGATTTCTTTTGCCTGATGAAGGCAAACGATCATGCAAACACCTGCGCCAACGACGCCCTTCGGGCGGCGGCCGTTATCTCTTGGCCAAATCACCTCCCAGCTGAAGGTTCAGCGCGCCATCGACGAGGCCGGTAAGCCCGGATCGAATGCTCCGGCAGCGATCAACAAGTGGCATCTGTTCCGCACATTGACGGAAGTCCGCGAACGACTCGGCGTCTCGGACCGGAGCCTGAGCGTGCTCAATGCGCTGCTGTCGTTTCACCAGGAGACCGCCCTGACGCTGCCGAAGCCCCGCGCCGCCGCGGCTGACGACGCGGGCGACGGGGAGCGGGCGACAGCATCCTGCGATCTGGTCGTGTTCCCGTCCAACAGGGCACTGGCCCAGCGCGCGCATGGCATGGCAGGCACGACGCTGTGGCGGCATCTGACGGCTCTGGTCGATGCAGGCCTCATCATCCGGCGCGACAGCCCCAATGGCAAGCGCTATGCCCGCAAGGACGCCAGCGGGCGCGAGCGATTTTCCGATGTCTTCGGGTTTGATCTGACGCCGCTGGTGACAAGGGCAGGGGAGTTCGAAGCCCTTGCCGAGGAGATCAAGGCGCAGC
>JANMFA010000320.1:0-14875 GCA_031377545.1 Hyphomicrobiales bacterium
GTGCGCCGCATTCGCCATGAGCCTGCTTTTCCTTTCTTTTCCCGCCAACGCCGTCCAGCCAGACGAAATCCTGAAAGACCCAACCGCCGAGTCTCGCGCCCGCAAGCTTTCGACCGAGTTACGCTGTCTCGTCTGCCAGAATGAATCCATCGATGATTCGAATGCGCCGCTTGCGAAAGACCTTCGCCTGCTGGTGCGCGAGCGGATCACGGCGGGGGACAGCGACGCGCAGGTGAAGGCGTTCCTCGTGCAGCGCTATGGCGAGTTCGTGCTGCTGCGGCCGCCGGTGTCGATGCGCACGCTGGCGCTCTATGGCGCACCGTTTGCGGCGCTTGCACTGGGTGGTTTGCTGATCTGGCGCAGGGCGCGGGAGAAGGTGGGGCCGGTTGCGGTGGCGGATCTGTCGGAGGAGGAGAAGGCGCGGCTGGAGAAGGTGCTGGCCGGTCGCTGAATTACCAAACCGTAATTCCCGCGCCAGCCACCTGACATCCACCCCGCCATAGTCTCATCCCAACGCTCACGGAAACGGCCTCCGGCACCCCTGTCGCCCCCTCGCCGCGCTGTTTCCATGACGCCATGACAGGCCGGGCTTTTCATCAAGCCCGGCCTGTCGTTTTCTCGCGAGTGGGCTATGCTGCAAACCATGAAGATTCTGGTTGTCGAAGACGATGCCGATGCGGCGGCCTATCTGGTCAAGGCTTTTGCCGAGGCGGGGCATGTGGCGGACCATGCGAAGGACGGCCTGACCGGCTATGGCATGGCGGAAGAGGGCGGCTATGATTGCCTGATCGTCGACCGCATGCTGCCCAAGATGGATGGCCTCTCGATGATCGGCGGCCTGCGCGAGCAGGGGTTGCAGACACCGGTGCTGATCCTCTCGGCGCTGGGGCAGGTGGATGACCGGGTGAAGGGCCTCAGGGCGGGCGGGGATGATTACCTGCCCAAGCCCTATGCCTTCTCCGAGCTTCTGGCACGAACCGAAATTCTGGCACGCCGCAAGACTCCGCAAGCGGCGGAAACATTCTACGCCGTGGCGGACCTCCGGCTGGACCGGCTCTCGCACAAGGTGACGCGCGGCGGCGAGGACATCCCCATGCAGCCTAGAGAGTTCCGGCTGCTGGAATATCTCATGCGCAATGCGGGCCGGGTGGTGACGCGCACCATGCTGCTGGAACAGGTGTGGGATTATCATTTCGATCCCGGCACCAATGTGATCGATGTGCATGTCTCGCGGCTGCGCGGCAAGATCGACAAAGGGCAGGCGAAGCCGCTGCTGCATACCGTGCGCGGCGCGGGATATGTGATCCGTGACGGGGCTTAAACGGCTTGTCGGCACGACGGCGTTCAAGCTGTCGGTGGTCTACATGCTGGCCTCGGCGATTTTCGCGGGTGGGCTTCTGCTGTATGTCGGCTGGAACGCCAGACGGCTGATCGATGAGCAGATTGGCCAGACACTGAATGCGCAGATCGCCGGGCTCTCCGATCAATACCGCATCGGTGGTGTCAGACGGCTGTCCGCGATCATCGAGCGGCGGTCGCGGCAGCCCGAATCGTTCCTTTTGATGCTGCAGGGTCCGCAGGGTGAAACCCTCGCAGGCAACATCTCGGGCCTGAATCCGGCGGCGCTGACGGGCACGGGCCTGATCGAAACGACCTATCAGCGGTTCGAGGAAATCGACGGGCAGTCCCAGACTTCTGTGCGTGATGCGCTGGTGCGGGTGTTCGCGCTGCCCGGCAACAACAGGCTGCTGGTGGGGCGTGATCTGGAGGAGCGCGAGCGGCTGAACGCTGTGCTCGGTCAGGCCATCCGGCTTCTGATCGGGGCGCTGTTGGTCTTTGGCGGGCTTGGCGCATTTGTCGTTGCGCGCCGCGCTCTGGCCCGCATGGATGCGATGACGGCGACGAGCCAGGTGATCATGGCGGGCGATCTTTCGGGGCGGCTGCCGGTGTCCGGCAGTGGCGATGAACTGGACCGTCTGGCCGTCAGCCTCAACGCCATGCTCGTGCGCATTGGTGAATTGATGCAGGGCATGAAAGAGGTTTCCGACAACATCGCGCACGACCTGAAGACGCCCTTGACGCGGCTGCGCAACAGCGCCGAGCACGCCCTGCGGAAAGAAGGCTCCAAGGAGGAGTACCGCGCGGCACTGGAGCGGACGATCGAGGAATCGGATGGACTGATCCGCACGTTCAACGCGCTGCTGCTGATCGCGCGCACGGAGGCAGGAGGGGGCGCGGACGCTTTCTCGCTGGTGGATGTGACAAAGCTGCTGAACGATCTGGCCGAGATCTACGAACCGTCAGCGGAGGAGGCGGGCGGCGTGCTGAACGCTGCGATTGCGCCCGATCTGTCCGTGCAGGGCAATCGCGAACTGCTGGGCCAGGTTGTCGCCAACCTGATCGACAATGCGCTGAAATATGGCCTGCCGCCGCAGGATGGCGCTTTGGTACAGATCGCGCTTTCGGCCCGCAGGGAAGGCGACACATTGCTGATCCGCGTTGCTGATCACGGTCCCGGGATTCCCGCTGATAAGCACGGCAAGGCGGTGGAGCGGTTCGGGAGGCTGGATGAGAGCCGCAACAAGCCGGGATCCGGACTGGGGCTCAGCCTGGCGTCGGCGGTCGCGCACCTGCACAAGGGTCGACTTGTCCTGGGGGACAATCATCCAGGCCTCGCAGTCACGCTGGAGATTCCCGTGCAGGCGAACGCCGCATGACCGGGCCAGTCACCTGTGTGTCCATGCGCGGGCGCATCAGCTCCGTGCCGCGATTGCCGCCGCGGACCGATGCGCTCAAGCTGTGCCGCAGCAGGCTGTTCGATCTTCTGGATGATCAGGGCCTCGCGGGTACGCTGGCCCTTTCCTGCGACGCCGAACCCAACACCCGCGACCTGATCGCCGGTGTGATCGCGCATTCGCCATTCCTGACGCGCATCATGCGGCAGCATCCGGCTTGGCTGATCGCCACACTCGACTGCGATCCTGACGCGATGCTTGCGGAAATTCTGTCCCGGGTCCTGCCCGGCACCCGTGATGCCGCTTCGCTGGCGGATGCGATGGCCCATCTGCGCCTTATCCGCCAGCAGGTGGCGCTGCATGTCGCGCTGGCTGATCTCTCCGGATTGTGGTGCGTCGACCGGGTTGTCGAGGCGCTGACAGAATTCGCGGATTGCGCGGTCGATGCCGCACTGAGGCTGGCGCTTCGGGAAGCGGGCGCAACAGGGCGGCTGGGCGAGGATCTGTTCGAGGCACCCGGGCGTTCGGGCATCACCGTTCTCGCGATGGGCAAGCATGGCGCGCATGAGCTGAACTATTCGAGCGATATTGACCTGATCGTGCTGTTCGATCCAGCCGGTGTCCCTGTTTCCGGCGATCGTGAACCGCTGGATGTGGTGGTGCGCATCATCAAGGATGTCGTGAAGATCCTGCATGAACAGACCGGCGGTGGCTATGTGTTCCGGACGGACCTGAGGCTGCGGCCTGACCCGGCATCGACGCCCATCGCCGTGCCGATCGACAGGGCCATCAGCTACTAC
This sequence comes from Hyphomicrobiales bacterium, assembly GCA_031377545.1. Taxonomy (GTDB): domain Bacteria; phylum Pseudomonadota; class Alphaproteobacteria; order Rhizobiales; family Beijerinckiaceae; genus JADCCX01. The sequence goes on from JANMFA010000320.1 coordinate 3,536, forward strand.
CAGACTGTCGGGCAGAACTGGGAACGGGCGGCCCTGATCAAGGCCCGACCGGTGGCGGGCGATGTGCATCTTGGCAGGCGCTTTCTGGATGAGCTGACGCCCTTCATCTGGCGGCGCTATTTCGACTATGCCTCCATCGCCGATATCCACGCCATGAAACGGCAGATCCATGCCCACAAGGGTGGCGACGTGATCGCCATCGAGGGGCACGATGTGAAACTCGGACGCGGTGGCATCCGGGAGATCGAGTTCTTCGTGCAGACACAGCAGCTCGTGTTTGGCGGGCGCAAGCCGGTGCTTCGCGGGCAGCAGACGCTGACCATGCTCGAGCGCCTGCGGGACGAGGGCTGGATCGGCAACGACGCCGTGCGTGATCTTCAGGAGGCCTACCGTTTCCTGCGTATGGTGGAACACCGGCTGCAGATGGTCGACGATCAGCAGACCCAGAGGCTGCCGTCGTCCAAGGCGGGTGTTGATAGCATTGCGCTGTTCTGCGGTATGACACCTCCCGCATTTCGCAGGATTTTGATCGGGCATTTCCGGGCGGTCGAACGGCACTACGCGCGGCTCTTCGAGGATGCGCCGTCGCTGTCCGCCACCAAGGGCAGCCTTGTCTTCACCGGCACGACGGACGATCCGGAGACATTGAAAACACTGAAACGCATGGGTTTCCAGCGCCCCGATGTCGTTGCGGAAACCGTGCGGGGCTGGCACTTTGGGCGGCGGCAGGCGATCGTTACGCCCCGCGCACGGGAGGTGCTGACCGAGCTGGTTCCCGCGCTGCTGGAAGCCTTTGGCCAGTCCAGCGATCCCGATGGGGCGCTGATTGCCCTTGATGCCGCCCTGCAGGGCATGCCGGCCGTCGTCGAACTCTTCACCATCCTGCGGCAGAACGCTGCCTTGCGCGGATTGTTCTCGGAGATCCTTGGCAATGCACCCCGGCTGGCGGAGGTGGTGGTGCAGCGGCCCCACGTGCTCGATGCGCTTGTTGATCCGGAACTGTCCGAACCCGCGTCGGATCAGGTGCTGCTCAAACGCTTCCACGACAGGCTCGACGGTGTGGCGCTGATGGAGGATTTTCTCGACCAGACACGCGACCTGGCCCGGGCCGAGCGGTTCATGGTGGGCGCGCGGCTGTTGTCGGGACTCGTCGATCCGCTGGAGGCGGGAAAGGCTCATGCGGGGATCGCGGCGGCAACGGTCAATGTCAGCCTGAAGCGCTGCATGGTCGAACTCGCACAACGCCATGGGCGTGTGCCGGGCGCCGCGCTTGCGGTGGTTGCGCTGGGCAAGCTTGGCGGGCGGGAGATGACAGCGCTGTCCGACCTCGATCTGATGGTCGTCTATGACCTCAAGGAGGGTGAAAGCCAGTCGGACGGCGAGCGTCCGCTTTATGCCAGCGAATGGTTTTCGCGATTGACGCAGCGGTTGGTCACAGCACTGACCGTCGCCACGAAGCGCGGCACGCTCTACGATGTGGATCTGAGGCTGCGGCCTTCAGGCAGCAAAGGCCCCGTGGCCGTGACGCTCGGAGCATTCCGGGAGTATCACGCCCGGGAATCCGAAACATGGGAGCGGATGGCGCTGACCCGCGCCCGCGTCGTTGCGGGAGATCCGGGCTTTGGACAGGAGCTCATGACTGCCGTGGCATCCACCTATGAGCGCAGCACCGCCCCGCGCGCGTTGGCGAAAGACGTGCTCGCGATGCGTGAACTGGTTGCCAGGGAAAAGCCGGGAAAAAGCCACTGGGATCTCAAGCTGGCACCGGGTGGGCTGGTTGATATCGAGTTCGCGGTGCAATTCCTGCTGCTCAGGCATGGTGCTGCGTCACCCGATGTGATCCGGGCCAATACCGGTGCGGCACTTCAGAAGCTGGCGGATCAGGGCCTGCTTGCTCCTTCCGAGGCGCAGATTCTGCTTGAGGCCTGGCGGTTGCAATCGCGTCTGGCGCAGCTGATTGCCATCGTGCAAGGCGACGTCTTCGATCCGGCGTCGGCCCGGATGCCGCTGAAGAAGCGGCTGGCAGCGGCGGCAGAACTGCCGGACTTCGCCGTTCTGGAGCGCGCTTTGCTGGAACACCAGCACGCGGCGCATGACGCGATGGTGCGGATCATAAGGGCGTGATGCCCGGCTGAAACCTATTGCCTGTCAGTGTCGGCGGCGGCTGACGGGGAGAAGCGAGTTCGCTCCCGTGACAGGCAGTGACAGCATGACGATGGTGCCGACACCCAGCTTCGAGCGGACCTTGATGCTGCCGCCATGAAGCTCCGCCAGCGACCGGGCGATGGCGAAGCCCAGGCCCGATCCCTTGAAGCCATTCTCGATGATAGCACCATTCTGCTCGAATGGTCGGCCCAGCTTCTGAAGATCTTCCCGGCTGATACCGCCGCCATTGTCCTCGAAAAACAGCTGGATCATGTCGCCGACGCGCTTTGCCTTCAGGCCAGCGCGTCCGCCCTCCGAGGTGAATTTCACGGCGTTGCCAAGCAGGCTCTCGATGATCTGCCGGAAGGCCTTGCGGTCGCCGATGATATGCAACGGTCCTGCCGTGGCGATCTCCACGGAGATGGCGCGGTCGGTGGCAATGTCCTGCAGTTTCACCATGACATCCTGCACGACCTCGGCCAGGGCAACCTGCTTGCGTTCAAGCTTGACCCGCCCAGCCTCAAGACTCGACATGTCGAGAATGTCGCTGATGACTTCGAGAAGATACCGTCCGCTCAGGCCGATATCGCGGATGTATTCGACATAGCGGTCGTTGCCCAAAGGACCGTAGATGCCACTCTCCATCATCTCTGCAAAGCCGATGATGTGGTTGAGCGGCGTGCGCAGTTCATGGCTCATGTTGGCAAGGAATTCGGCCTTCGCGCGGTTGGCGCTTTCGGCTTGCGCCTTCTGCTCAAGATGGCTCTCCGCCAGCTCGGCCAGCGTGATCGCCTGCTTCTGCAGGGTGCTGCGGGAGAGTTCGAGATCCTCGACCGTCTTTTCAAGCACCATGTTGCTGGCGGCCAGCGAGCTTTCGTAGGCCTTGTGGGCCGTGATGTCCGAGCTGATCGAAACATGGCCACCGTCTTTCGTGGCGCGCTCGTTGACCTGGAACCAGCGGCCATCGGTCATGTTCATTTCGTAGCTGCGGCTGCCGGATGCCTCGCATTCGCTGATTGTCTGTTCGAAGGCGATATGCCCGCTGTCGGTATTGCCGATGATGTCGGAGAGCGCCGTGCCCGGCTGCAGGAGATCCGGCGGCAGGGCCAGCAGGCGCTGGTACTTCGAGTTGGCAATCACGAGATTCTGCTGGGAATCGAAAAGTGCGAAGGCTTCCGAGATGGCCTCGATCGCGTCCCTGACGCGCATGTCCGCAGTGGCCCGTGCGTCGGACAGCGCTTTCTGCTCGGTCACATCAACGGCAATGCCCACGAGGTGAGGCATCTCGCTGTCGCGCGTCAGCTCGCCGCGCGCCCGGATCCAGACCCAGCGCCCATCGGAGTGGCGCAGGCGGAATTCCTGATCGATCGCATGCTGCTGTTTGCCCGCCAGCAGGTCAGCTGCCTCGAAGGGATTGAGATCGGACGGGTGGAGCCACTCCCGGATATCGCCAAAAGACAGGAATTCATCCTGCCGTTCGCGACCCAGCAGCGCATACATGCTGTCGGACCAGAAGATGCGACCGCGCGGAATGTCCCAGTCCCACAACCCGGAGCGACCGCTGCTCAGCACGCGGTCGATGCGTTGGCGGACTTCGGCGCAAATGACGTCGGCTTCCCGCGCGCGGGCGCTTTGCTGGAAGAAGGCAATGCCCAGCGCACCAATCACAATGGTGGCGGCAGCGGCGAGAAGAGCGAGCGAGATTGCCCTGTCGCGCCACGGACTCATGGCACCGCTCAACGGCTGGACCATGGCAAACTGCCCCAGCCCTGCCGGGAGGTTCCTGACCGTCGCCAATGCCTCGGATCCATCCGCCAGAACGATCTGCATGACGCCTGCCCGGTCCGCCAGAACCGACAGCGGCTGCGAGGGGCCGAGAATGGCGTCAAGCGTGCGGCTTGCGCCGCCGGTTGCTGCCGTGCCTGCAAGAATGACTCCGGTGCTGCTTGCGAGGTAGGCGCGGCGGCCGCTCTCAAGCGCATGGGGTGGTAGCGCCGCGTGCAGGCTGTTGCTCAGATCGCGACCTGCCAGATCGCCCAGGGGCGCGAGCTCGATGGGGAGATCGAGGGCGGCAATGGTGCTGACCAGCTCCATGTCGATGCGGGCGTTGCGGATCATTTCCGAGCGTCCGTTGCTGAGCTGGATGATGACGCCGGTCCAGGTTGCACCGAGGAAAACCAGAATGAGGAAGGGAACGAGGCGGCGGATCAGCGGTTCAGCGGCAACTTTTTGCAAATACGCAGGATCGGCGACGGCTTTCGCCAATCCCGAAATTGTACCCGTGCGCAGGAACGCGCTGGACGCGTTGAAGCGCGCCATCGATGGCCTCACTCTCATTCTTGAATGAACGATGTGGAGCCGCCCCTCGGCCCCGAATCACCCTTACTTGAATCGCAGATGGCGCGGCTGTCCAGAGCTTATTAAAAGCTTAATTCAAAAAAATTCCGGTTTTGAAGAAGGTGAGTCTTCTTTGCATCAATCGACGCTAGGTCAGCGTGCGCTCGACGATGTCACGCAGGTCGCGAGACAGGTTTTTCTGGTTGGCGATCTGAATGAGGGCATCCTGTGCCTTGGTGCGCCGACCGCTTTCCAAGTTCCGCCAGCTCCGGAATGCGGTCATGATCCGTGCAGCGACCTGCGGATTCTTGCCATCGATCTGAAGGATCATTTCTGCCGTGAACTGATAGCCTTGCCCATCAGGTCGGTGGAACTGCGTGGCGTTTGACATGGCGAAACCGCCGATCAGTGCGCGCGTCCGGTTCGGATTGGTGAAACTGAAAGCCGGGTGGCGCATCAGGTCGCGGATCCGGTTGAGCACATCAGCTTCCGCCGTCACGGCCTGGAGAGCAAACCACTTGTCCATCACAAGCGGGTTGTGCTGGTAGGCCTGTTCGAATTGCGACAGTGCCTTTTCCCGCAATGGACCGCCGGCATGGCTGAGGATCGCAAGGGCGGAAAACCGGTCTGTCATGTTGTTGGCGCCCGCGAACTGCGCGAACGCAAGCTCCTTTGCGTTGGCGGCATCGCCCGTCACCAGAAGGTCGAGAGCGGCATTGGCGAGTGCCCTGCGGCCCGCATGCGCAGCGTCGGGGGAATAGGTTGATGCATGGCCAAGCACCCGATGGATCTGTGAAGCAGTGTCGGCCACGTGGGCTCCAATGGCGCGGCGCAATGTCATGCGCGCGACATGGATCGCATCGGTGTCAACATCCTCGCCGATCTCGCGCGCGATATCCTGCTCGCTTGGCAACGTAATTGCCAGCGCGGTGAACGCAGGATCGATCTGGCCTGCCGCGAGGCACTGCCCGATCGCTGTGGCCAGTTCTGCATGGACGAGTGCAGGCTTGCCTTCACGTATCTCCTGAGTGGATCGCTTCAGCGTGCGCATGGCGAGCGTCTGCAGCGACTGCCAGCGGTTGAATGGATCGCTGTCATGACGCGCCAGGACAAGAAGCTCGGCGTCGCTCAGATCGAGCTCGATGTTGACGGGCGCCGAGAAACCCCTGAACAGCGAGGGCACGACGGCTGGCGGCATGTTCTGGAAGCGAACGGTGCGTTCCGGCCGGTCCAGAACGATCAGGCTCTCCTCGGCCGCAATGGGCTGCCCGTCTGCCTGCGCGAAACCAAGGGAGACAGGAATGACCTGTGACAGCTTCTCGGGCTGGCCGGGGGTCGGCGGCGTTCTTTGCACGAACGTCAGGGCAAGCTCCCGCTTCGCGGCATCGTAACTGCGGCTGACAGTCACCGTTGGTGTCCCGGCCTGATCGTACCACTGGCTGAAGTGCGACAGATCCCGCCCGCTGGTTTCAGCGAAGCAGGCGATGAATTGCTCGATCGTGGCAGCTTCACCGTCGTGATGGTCGAAATAGAGATCCATGCCGGACTTGAACGCCTGCTCGCCGATCAGCAGTTTCAGCATGCGGATGACCTCCGCGCCCTTTTCATAGACTGTGGCCGTGTAGAAATTATTGATCTCGCGATAGGCCGTTGGGCGAACGGGATGGGCAAGGGGACCGGAATCCTCCACGAACTGGCGCGCCCGCAATTCGCGCACATCCATGATGCGCTTGACCGCACGTGAGCGCATGTCCGAAGAAAACTCCTGATCGCGGAAGACTGTCAGTCCTTCCTTCAGGCACAGCTGGAACCAGTCGCGGCAGGTGATGCGGTTGCCGGTCCAGTTGTGGAAATACTCGTGCGCGATGATTGCCTCGATCAGCGCATAGTCTGTGTCGGTCGCGGTTTCTGATGAGGCCAGCACATACTTGTCATTGAAGATATTGAGGCCCTTGTTCTCCATCGCGCCCATGTTGAAATCCGAGACGGCGACGATGTTGAAGACGTCGAGATCATAAGCGCGGCCAAAGGCCTCCTCATCCCAGCGCATCGAGCGCTTGAGGGCGTCCATGGCGTAGATCGCCTGACCCTCCTTGCCCTTCTCGACATAGATGCCAAGCGCTACCGCCCGGCCTTCGCTTGTCGTGAACCGGTCGTGGATCGAGCCCAGATCACCGCCGACCAGAGCAAAGAGATAGCAGGGCTTGGGATGGGGATCGTCCCAGACCGCGAAATGGCGTCCGGAGCCGGGAATGTCTCCCTGCTCGACGAGATTGCCGTTGGCGAGCAGCACGGGTGCTTCCGCCCTGTCCGCCTCAAGCCGGACCCGGTACGTTGCCATGACATCGGGGCGGTCCGGGAAGTAGCTGATGCGGCGAAAGCCATCCGCCTCGCATTGGGTACAGAACACTCCGTTCGAGCGGTAAAGGCCCATCAGCTTGGTGTTGGCCGTGGGGTCAATCACCGTTTCAATTGTCAGTTCGAAGGGGCGCTGCGGCGGTGCCTTCACAATCAGTTTATCAGCCGTGACGTCGAAGGCCTCCGGAGGGAGGATGGCCCCGTCGAGGCGGATGGCGTGAAGCGTCAGCTCGTCGCCATCCAGAACCAGCGGCGCTGTGCCTCCGGGTGTGGCGGGATTGGGCCTGATGCCGCTGGTCACGACAACATGCGTCTGCGTGGCATGGAGGCTGACAACAACATGAACTGTGTCCACCAGATGGTCCGGCGCGCGGTATTCGGAAAGCCGGATCACGGGAGTCGTCCTATTGCGAAGCATGACATGATCAAAGAATTTAAACTGATTTAACCCGAGGACTAGCGCAGGGGTTGCACCCGGTCAATGTGAGCTGCGCGGTTGCGCCACAAGTCCGGTATTGCGTCTGGCGTGGCACGGTTCCATGTTCGAATCACACGCACACCGGGAGTTCATCGATGGAATATCTGCACACCATGATCCGCGTCGGCAATGTCGATGCTGCGCTTGATTTCTTCTGCGCCAAGCTCGGCATGGTGGAGGTTCGTCGCACCGAGAGCGAGAAGGGGCGCTTCACGCTGATCTTCCTCGCGACGCCGGAGGATGAGGCCAACGGCGCGTCCGCGAAGAAATCGCCCCTGCTGGAACTGACCCACAACTGGGACGAGACGAGCTATACCGGAGGCCGCAGTTTCGGTCATCTGGCCTATCGTGTGGACGACATCTATGCGACGTGCGACCGGCTCATGAAGGCAGGCGTGGTGATCAACCGACCGCCGCGCGACGGCTACATGGCATTCGTCAAATCACCCGACGGGATTTCGGTGGAGCTGCTGCAGAAGGGCGAGGCAAAAGCACCGATGGAACCGTGGCTCAGCATGGCGAACACGGGGACGTGGTGAAGGTTGGGTGCTGGACATGACTTCGCTTTTTTGCTAAGATTTCTGTATGTGGTCGGTCGAATTCCTGCCATCTGTTGAGAACGAGGAAGCGCGCCTGCCGTTGGATATGCAGGCACGGCTGGCGCGTGTCATAAAGGCGATCCAGACGTATGGACTTGAAGATTTGCCGCGCGACTGGGTCCGCCCTCTCGGCAATAAACTGTGGGAGTTGCGGCTCACCGGACGCGACGGCATCGCGCGGGCGATTTACGTGACCGCCACCGGCAGGCGCGTCGTCATCCTCCGCGTCTTTGTCAAGAAGACGCAGAAGACACCGTCGCGGGAGATCGAGATCGCGCTGCAGCGCGCCAAGGAGGTACGATGAACATCAAAGCCACCGATCTTCACAAGCGGCGCATGGCGGAGAGCGTCGGGTACGCTGCCGCCTACGACTCGCTGGAGGAGGAGTTTGCGCTGATCGACACGCTGCTGCGCGCCCGCAAGCGCGCGAAGCTCACGCAGGCAGAGGTGGCGAGCCGCATGGGCACCACGGAGAGCGCCGTGTCGCGGCTGGAGAGCGGACGGGCTCGTCCAAGCACGCGGACACTGGGGAAATATGCGGCGGCGACGGGGCATCGGGTGGCGATCAGGCTGGAGCCGGTGGGGTAGTCGGTGGATGGGGTTGGATTGAAATGAGCAAAGCGGCGACTTTGTGACGGGGATTGTCAGGCCGTGAGGCCATTCTCCGGATTTAAGAATCGGAGTTCTGCAACAGGAATACTCAATTGGGGTGGGTGGCTGGTTTTGGTGCATGAATCTTGATTTCTTCACCAAGATCCGTTTCGGCATTGACCGATTCACTTGGCATACCAACCCTGAAAGGTTCAACAGCCTGCATCTCAATCGCGACAGTCTAGCCCCCCAGAAAAATGCGGCGCAAACCGCACCGCGTTCCGCGCAATCCCGATCCTCGCCGTCTCGCTCGCCGCCAGCCATGATCCGATAATAGCGCGTCCAGTCTCTCTGGTGCCGCAGGTGGTCATGCACTATGGGACCAGAGGCATTTGCATGACCAAGGCGTCAGGCACCGGCTCGGGTTGCCAGACTCCCGGACGCTGAACGACGGTCGCCCGACGGCAAGCCAGCCATTCAATGTGGGGAATGACATGCAGGAAAAGTATCTGATGGCCGGAGTGATGGGGTTTCCCGTCATGCATTCCCGCTCGCCCTCGTTGCACAACTACTGGCTGAAACAGCATGGCCTTATCGGCCACTACATGCCGCTTGCGGTGGCCCCCGAGGGCATTGAGAAAGCCCTGCGCGCCTTGCCCGCCCTTGGCTTTGCAGGCTGCAATCTCACCATGCCGCACAAGGAAAAAGCCATTCCGGTGATGGATTCTGTTTCGCCCCTGGTCCGGAAGATCGGCGCGATGAATTGTGTCGTTGTCGGCGCTGATGGTTCGCTCGAAGGACACAACTTCGAGGCGTTTGGCTATGCGGAATCACTGGTCCAGGAAATTCCGGGCTGGCGCGCTGATCGCGGTCCGATCGTCATTCTCGGTGCCGGTGGTGGCGCGCGCGCTGTGGTGGCCGGACTCATGGAACGCGGCGCAAAAGAAATCCGCGTGATCAACCGCTCGCCCGAGCGGGCCGAAAAGCTGGTAGCCGATCTTGGCGCGCCAGCCGTGGCTGTGCCCTGGTCCATGCGCGAGGAGGCATTGCGCGATGCGGCGCTGGTCGTCAATTCCACCAGTCAGGGCATGAAGGGGCAGCCGCCCCTCGACATCCGCCTTGACGCGCTTCCTGCCTCGGCGGCGGTGTCGGATCTGATCTACATGCCACGCGAGACCCCCTTTCTTGAGCAGGCCCGCCTGCGTGGCAACCACACGGTCAATGGCCTCGGCATGTTGCTCAATCAGGCGCGACCGGCATTCAAGGCATGGTTTGGCGTCATGCCGGAGATCACGCCCGAGCTGCGGGCCAGCATCGAAGCGACACTTTAGCACTCCGTTCCCGTTGCCGCGCTTGCAAATTGACAAGATTTGCGCCGTCTGTGATGTCTAGCGCCTGAAGCGGTCCAAAGTACCGCGATGGGAAGGAAGCACATGAAACTCAACCGACGCATGCTCGCCGCCGCCGCCATTGTTCTTGGCGTCAGCGGCATATCACCCGCTCTGGCGCAGGAACCACTGCGACTTCCGGCAATCATGGAGATTTCCGGCGCGGGTGCCGTAAGCGGGACCAATTTCCGGGACGGGATTTTGCTGGCTCTGGACCATATCAACGCGGCTGGCGGCATTCTCGGCAGGAGGATCGCCCTTGACGTGATCGATACCGGCTCCGACTCCGGCAAGGCCCGCGCAGCCGTCGAGCGCGCTCTCGACAGCAAGCCGACAGTGATTTTCGGGCCGGTGTTTTCCGGTTCAGTCAGTGCATCGATGCGTCTGACGGACGAGGCTCAGGTGCCTCAGATCATCGGCGGCGAAGCCGCCAACCTGACCGCGCAAGGCTCGAAGCACATCTTCCGCACATCCTTTGGCCAGAATGTCTCGATGCCAAAACTCGCCAACTACTTCCGTGATGGTCTGAAGGCGAAGTCCGTCGCGATCATCTACGTCAACAACGACTTTGGCCGGGGCGGTCGCAACGCGATCATCAAGGAGCTTGAATCGCGCGGCATCAAGGTCGCTGCCGATGTCTCGACGGAAAGCGGCCAGGTCGATTTTGCGGCTGATATGTTCAAGCTGAAGAGCGCAAACGCCGATGCTTTCTTCGTTTATCTGAACGAGGAAGAGAGCGCGCGCTTCCTGATCGAAGCGAAAAAGCAGGGCGTGACCACGCCCCTGATCGGCGAAACCACGTTGCTTGGACAAAAGGTGATTGATATCGCCAAGGACGCGGCCAACGGCGTGCGCGGCCATGTCGGCCTGTCGATCGACGCACCGTCGCCTCTGGTCAAGGAGTTCTCCGCCGCTTTCGAGGCCAAGTACAAGTACAAGGCCGACCATAACGGCATGAAGGGTTACCTTGGTACCTATCTGTTCAAGACGGCGGCCGAGAAGGTTGGGAAGTTTGATCCCAAGGAGATCGCAGCCGCCATGCGTGGCATGCGGATCTCACCAACGCAGGTTCGCGGAATCCTGATCGACGCGAGCTGGGACCAGACAGGCGAGATTGATCGCGAATCCTACCTGGCAGAGATCAAGAACGGCAAACAGGAGTTTATCCAGACCCTGCCGCGCCTGGTCCCATGACAGGAGAAGGGCGGGCCCTCGTGGCCCGCCATTGTGTTGCGAGGCAGTTGTGGGCGCTCTGAGCGAGAAGAAGATCGACTGCCACAATCATATCCTCGACCCGGCGCGCTATCCGTATTCCGCGGCGACGCGCTATCGCCCGGCGGGCCAGGAAATCGGCACAGAACACCAGCTTCACACAGTGTGTGACGTCTATGGTGTCAACCATTGCCTCGTTGTCGGTCCGAACTCAGGGTATGGCCTCGACAAC
>JANMFA010000357.1:0-2623 GCA_031377545.1 Hyphomicrobiales bacterium
CTCCAAACCGAGCAATGAGTTGGCCGCACAACTCGAAAAGTCAAGCATGGCGGGTCCGGGTAAAATACAATGGATTCCTTCTGTGTTCAATTACAGCACAAATGCGCCGCTTTCGGGGGCTACTTTGCTGCTTAAGGATACAAAAACAGACAAGGTGGACACGCTCATCACAGATGCCAATGGCACATTGGACCATTACATTAACACGAATAGCAAATACAATGTGGACATCTTGCAGGGAGGGCGCATCATCGGAAGTACAAGTGTGAATACAAATGGCTGGCCGGATTACAATAAGCCCATGTACCAGAACATTTCTGTTGCGCCGCTTATGCCAGGTTCTATCATTGAACTGCCGAATATTTACTACAACTATAACGATGCCACTTTGCGGCCAGATGCGCGCAAAGACCTTGACCTCATCGTGGCACTGATGAAGCAACAGCCCTCTATCAAAGTAGAACTCCGCAGCCATACCGATTGCAGGGGAAGCGAACAGTACAATCAATCACTCAGTCAGCGTCGTGCCGATGGTGTGGTGGAATACATGGTAACACAGGGTATCGCTCGAAACAGGCTTATCGAACTGCATCAACGTCCACGAAGCCAAGTCGCCCGATCTCAAACGGCTGGAAGGCATGTCGATCGCCGACATAGCGCGCGAGCAGGGCAAGGACGGCGTCGATGCCTTCCTCGACCTGACCCTGAAGGACGATCTCGACATCGAGTTCACGGTCCAGTCGTTCAATACCCGGGTCGACCGGATGACCGAGATTCTGAACGACAAGAGCGTGCTGATCGCGCTGGGCGATGGCGGCGCCCATGTCGACATGCTGTGCGACGCCGGTTACCCGACCTTCCTGCTCGGCACCTGGGTGCGCGAGCGCCAGGCTTTGAGCATCGAGGAGGGCGTGCGCCGCCTGACATCGGATCCCGCCGACCTGTTCGGCATCAAGGACCGGGGGCGGCTCAAGGTCGGCATGGCGGCCGACGTCGCCATCTTCGATCCCGCCACCATCGGTTCCAGCAACCGCGGCGAACGCCGTTTCGACCTGCCCGGCGGCGCCAAGCGCATGGTCATGCCCTCGCGCGGCGTCGAGCACACCATCGTCAACGGGGAACCGACCTGGACCAAAGGCGGCCTGACGGAGGCCAACGCCGGCACGGTGCTGCGCTCCTGAGCGGATCGGCGGCCGGCGGCGGGACCGGCTTTCGGAGCGCGACCGGCGTGCGAACCGGTCGCGCCGGGCGGGCTTGTCGGGACCGGCCCGGGCGTACTAGTGACCCCGGCATGACCGCATCGTCCGCCACCGCCGACATCGCCGCCCTCGAAGGCCAGTTCGCCGCCGAGGGCTATATCTGCAACGCCTCGATCGCGACAGCGATCTTCCTGGCGCAAAAACTCTCGAAGCCGCTGCTGATCGAGGGACCGCCCGGCGTCGGCAAGACCGAACTCGCCAAGGCCACCGCCGCCATCACCGGCAAGCCGCTGATCCGCCTGCAATGCTACGAGGGGCTCGACGAAGCCAAGGCGCTCTACGAATGGAAGTACGGCAAGCAGCTGCTCTACACCCAGGTGCTGAAGGAAAAGCTCGGCGACCTGCTGGAGGGCGCCAAGGGGCTCAAGGCCTCGCTGGAGCGCCTGCACGAGTTCGACGATACCTTCTTCAGCGAGGAATTCCTCGAACCCAGGCCGTTGCTCAAGGCGCTGTGGGAGCCGAACGGCGCGGTCCTGCTGATCGACGAGATCGACAAGTCCGACGACGAGTTCGAGGCCTTCCTGCTGGAGCTGCTGTCGGACTACCAGATATCGATTCCGGAGCTCGGCACGATCAAGGCACGCTCGACGCCCGTGGTGTTCCTGACCTCCAACAACACCCGCGAGATCGGCGACGCGCTCAAGCGGCGCTGCCTGCATCTCTACATCCCGTTTCCCGAGCCGGCGCTGGAGCGACGCATCATCGCCTCGCGGGTGCCGGAGCTGGAAGCGGGATTGCGCATACAGCTGGTTGCCTTCGTCCAGGGCCTGCGCAAGCTGGAACTGAAGAAGATCCCCGCCATCAGCGAGACCATCGACTGGGCCCGCACCCTGGTGCTGCTGCACGCCCAGGAGATCGATCCCGAGCTGGTGCGCCGCACGCTCAACGTCCTGCTGAAGTTCCAGGACGACATCGACAACATCGACAACGAGATCCCGACCCTGGTCGCCAAGGCGAAAGCCGAGGTCAGGTGAACGTGGAGAGGCGCACCTCTTCCGGGAACGCGCCGCTCCACAGGCGCTTTTTCGGTGTTAAACGAAACGGCGACGGCCGTTCCGGCACGACACGCCGTTGGAGTTACGAAAATGGTGTCGTCCCGAGCGCAGCGAGGGACCCCGGCGCGGCGGCGACACCTTGCGAAGCGGGTCGGAATCCGGGGGGCCTCGCCGTGCTCGGGATGACACCGATGGTGTTCGTTCGGCGGTGCGCCGACCAATTTCGCTCGAAGTCGGCGCGCATGAGCGACGCGCTCCCGGCAAGAGCCGATTGCATGGACGTCGAACCGTGACCGAGGTCCTTGCCGATTTCATCCGCGCCTTGCGGGCGGCCGACGTGCGGGTTTCCAGCGCCGAGTCGATCGACGC
>JANMFA010000388.1:0-12544 GCA_031377545.1 Hyphomicrobiales bacterium
TATCGCTCACCCGGCACCAACGCGATGCTCGCGCGCCGGTCGCGCGGTGTAGCCAAGAGCAGCCAGCACATGAGCGGCAAGGCGATGGATTTCAATCTTCCCGACGTCTCGATGTCGACTGTGCGGGACATTGGACTGCGCCTGCAAAACGGTGGTGTGGGATATTATCCACGGGCCAACAACCCGTGGGTCCATCTCGATACCGGCGGCGTGCGCCATTGGCCGAAAGTGTCGCGCGATCACTTGGTCCGCCTCTTCCCGGACGAAAAAACCGTCCATATTCCGCGCGATGGCAAGCCTTTGGCCGGTTTTGAAGCCGCTCGCTCGATCATCGAGGCACGTGGCGGATCGGTGTCGTCAGGCTATATCGACATCGCCGAAGGGCGCGCCACCGGCAAGACACTGTTCCAGATCCTGTTTGGTGGCGGTGAAGGCGACGATGACAACGATGTCGTTGCCGGCGGACGCGGCAAGAAGGGCCGCACGGCCATTGCGGCACGCAACCGGAACCAGCAGGTCGCAGCGCTTCCGCCCGATGCCATGAACGAAGGTTCGGCAGTGGCGTTCTTCAACCAGAACACCACGTCGACCTCCACCGCACCGCGCACAGACACGCCTCCCGTCCTGGCCGCAAACCGCCCCCGCGCGGCTGCTCCCGTCCGCCCGACACCATTGCCTGAGGAACTGCCGCCAGGCATCAAGCCGGATGAGCGGAAACCGTTCGAAGTGGCAGCATTGCCGCCCAGGGCACAGCCAGCACCTGCACCCGCACCTGCATCAGCCAAAAAGGCCGATGACGACGAGAATGATGGTCGCTGGGTCACGATCCCCCTGCCCCAACGTCGCCCTGCCAGTCTGGCAACCTCAGGACCCGTGCTTGTGAGTATTCCCCTGCCGCAACGCCGACCCGCGACACTGCTGGCCGCGGCCGCTTTGCCGCCAGCGGAGACCGAAAAGGTCGCCGAGGGCGCGAAGCCTGAAACCGCCAAACCCTTCCAGACCGCCGCCCTTGGCCGGATGGTCACCATTCCGCTCCCGAGCGCGCGGCCATCCAGTCTGCCATCGCCGATCACCGCAGGCCTGAGGACCGGCAATCCGGTCCAGCCCGCCGCCGCCATGGCCTATGCACCTGCTCCGGTTGCGTCACCCGCCAGCCAGATTGACCGGCAGGGCATGAACAGCCTGATTTCGCAGGTGGCGACCGCCTCGAACCCGGCGCGCGGCAACCGCGTTTCCCCGCAAAGCGTGGCTTCGGTGGCGGAGGTCAAGACGGTGACCGGACGCTTCGAATCGACCCCTTCGGTTCCCAGGGCCGAAAGCAGCGGCTTCACCGGCAGCGTTATCCGGCCCATCGGGATGGGATTCCGCTAACGCGGCAGAACTGCGACAATGCCTTCGCGTCCTGCGATACGGCAATTGTCTGTTATTACCGGTCTGCCCTGCGCGATTGCGGATTGCACCGCACTTGTCCGGCGTCTAATCCAGCGGCCAGTCATTGCGACATGAGGTCAGTCCATGAAAGCGCGCGTCACGGTCACGTTGAAGAACTGCGTTCTTGATCCGCAGGGCAAGGCCATCGAAGGTGCGCTGAAGTCACTGGGCGTCGAAGGCGTGGCAAGTGTCCGTCAAGGCAAGGTCTTCGATATCGATCTGGCCCCCGGTGTTGACGGTACAAAGGCCGAAGCGGCGCTCAAGCTTGCGTGCGAGAAACTGCTCGCAAACACCGTGGTCGAAAATTTCCGCGTGGAGATCGCGCAGTGATCCGGGACGACAACGCGCCCGCACGACCGTCACCCCTCCGAGCATAGGCTGGAACGACACCATGCATGCCGCAGTCATTACCTTTCCGGGCTCCAACCGCGACACCGATATCGCCCGTGCCCTGAAGCGCGCCGGAGCCAGGGTCACCATGGCCTGGCATCAGGACCATGCACTGCCCGCCGGAACGGATCTTGCGGTTTTGCCCGGCGGCTTCAGCTACGGCGACTACCTGCGTTGCGGCGCCATCGCGTCACGCGCCCCGATCATGGACGCCGTGCGGACCCATGCGGCCCGGGGTGGACTGGTGCTGGGCGTCTGCAACGGTTTCCAGATCGCCTGTGAAGCGGGGTTGCTGCCGGGCGTGCTGATGCGCAACGCCGCCCTGCGTTTCGTGTGCCGCATGCAGCATCTGCGTGTGGAGCGCAACGACACCGCCTTTACCAGTGCCTATCGCCCCGGGCAGGTTATCGAGGTCTGCGTCGCCCATGGCGAAGGCAATTATGTCTGCGATGACGAGACCCGCCGCAGACTGGAGGGTGACGGCCTGATCGCATTCACCTATTGCGACGACAAGGGCCGGGTCGGCGACACGTCCAATCCCAATGGTGCCATCGGCAACGTTGCAGGTATCTACTCCGCCCGGCGGAACGTGCTGGGCATGATGCCCCATCCGGAGAACCTGATCGACGCCAGCGTCGGTGGTACGGATGGGTTGGGCCTGTTCACCAGCCTCGTATCATCGCTGTCGAAAGCCGCCTGAATCCTTTGGCGTCAGGCCATCCGGTGGCTGGAGCCAATCCGCTTGAGCACGGATGTCAGAGGCTCCTGCGGCGACCAGCCCGTTGCGATCATCTTTGAGGCATCGACCTCCAGGCCCCCGCCGAGCCGCTCAGCCAGATCGCGCTTTCCCGCAAGCCGCAACGGCAGCGTCAGCAACCGGGCCGGAACGGGGACAAGCAGCCGTGAACGGCCAAGGCCTTGCCGCAAAGCCGTCAGAATCTCGGTCAGCGAGAGATGGGGCTGTTGCGCCAGACAGTAGGTCTCGCCGGCGAAGACGGGAGCTCTGAGCGACAGGGCAATGGCATCCAGAACACCGTCGAGCGACACCATGGCCTGCGGCGCGTCAAGCGCTCCAAACGGAAGCGGGAGCGGCAAGGCGGCGAGCCTGAGCAGCATTCGCAGATTACCCTTGGGCTTCGGCCCGACGATCAGCGTAGGGCGGAAAACGGTGGCCTGCGGGAAGAACTGGCGCACCAGCCCCTCGGCTTCAAGCTTGGACCGCCCATAGGCTTCGGTCGGTGCGGGTGGTGACTGCTCATTCTGGATCTCGACACTGGTGGCTCCGACCTGTGCCCGGATCGAGGACAGGAACACGAAGTGTCCGACGCCCGCGATCACCGCTGCCTCCGCCAGCCGTGCCGATGCATCGCGGTTGACCGCGGCATAGGCGCCTTCGGGTACCGATGAGCCGATATGGGCGATCGCAGCGGTGTGGACGACGGCGTCTGCGCCCGCGAGAACCGCATGCCAGTCTGCGATGGTCATGGCTTCGAGCGATGGCACCGGAATCCGCGTCAGGCGGTCCGATGTATCGACATTCTCCGCCATATGCCGCAGCGGCAGAACAACGTCGTGCCCCTCTCCTGCCAGCCGACTGGCAAGCGCCTGCCCGACAAAACCGGTTCCGCCCGTGACGACGATCCTCACGGTACTGTTGTCCTGCTGCGAAACAGCGCGATCACGCCCAGCACAGCCACCAGCGCCAAGACGACCAGTCCGGCCTGCGCCAGCACGCCTTTGCCAAGGGAAAGCAGCGCCAGGCCGGCCAGCCCGATGTTCAGCAGCAGGATAATTCCGCTGACCCTGAGATGCGACCAGCCGCCATCGACGGCATTCTGATAGGCATGCTGGCGATGGGCCACCCAGACCTTCTCGCGGCGCGCCAGTCGCTTCAGAAGGGTGAGCGTGGCATCGGTGAAGTGATACAGCGGCAGGATGATTGCCGCCGCCAGCGCGCCGCGCTGCGCCATGTCCAGAAGCAGCACGCCGCCGATCAGGCCGATGGGCAGGCTGCCGACATCACCCAGAAACAGCCGGGCGCGGGGGAAGTTGAAGAAGACGAATCCGGCAAGGCTTCCGAGAAAAAAAACTGCCAGCAGCGTTCCTTCCCGCGAAAGATAGGCCCATTCGCCCATCAGCGTCGCGGCCGCCGCCAGGGGAATGAAAGCCGCAAGCGTAATCCCGTCAATGCCATCCATGAAGTTGGTCAGATTGACGAACCATGTGCCCGCAACGACGAGCAGCGCGAACTCAACGAGATACGGCAACCGGAACAATTGCCCCTGGTCGAGCCCGGCCCAGATCACCAGCGCCACGGCGAAAAGCTGCCCTCCAAGACGCGGCACGACGGGCAGGTCGCGGATGTCATCAAGCGCGCCGATGAGTGCGATCAGGATCGCACCCGCGCAAACATAGGGCAGAATGCTGCCGCTGTCGGGCACGCCAGAAAGCGCATCCAGGACGCCGACACCCAGCGTGGCCAGTATCACGGCTGCACCACCGCCTTGCGGGATGGGCAGACTGTGACTCGACCGCGCATTTGGACGTGCCATCGCATAGGCGCGGAACAACGGCATGCACAACACCGTCAGAGCAACACACAAAACTGCAGGGACAATGGCCAAAGGGGCTCCGAGCCATGCGGCAAAGGCTATGGCCGCCACCGCCGCCAGTGCCGCATCCCGCAACCGGTTTTCCTGCATCCGTCCTGATCCTCGCCCGCCCAAACGTGCCATAACCGGATGCGGACGCCTTTGCAAAACAGCCCAGCAATCGGCACTTGAATTTTGTTGCGCAAAACCTGATCCTCTGTGAACTTTCTTACGTACAACCCTTAGACAGCATATCCTGTCAGGAACATCTGCGTCATGCGCCGCATCAATGTTGAAACGTTTGAAAAGACGTTTGCCCTCGTGGTGAAGGGTGAACCGAGGGCTGCGAGCATCGGCAGGACCGCACGGCTCAACGCGCTTTTCGATGATCTGCGTCGCTCGGATCCGCTGCGTGACCCGGAAGAAACCATGGAATTGATCTGGGCGATCTGGATTGATCACTACGACCAAAGGGCCTCGCATCGCATGGTCGCCGCCGTCGAAGCCATTGCAGCGGGTGCGCGTGATCTGGCCAAACCGATCCTTGATTCACTGGTCAACGAACATCCGGAATGGGCCGAGGCCTGGAACAAGCGGGCGACACTGGCTTTCATCGAAAAACGCGACAACGATAGCATCGAGGATATCGCCCGCACGCTTGAGCTTGAGCCCCGGCATTTCGGAGCAATCCTCGGGTTTGCGCAGATTTGCCTGCGCAATGGGCGTATTCAGGAGGCCAAGGCGGCCTTCGAGATTGCCATGCAGCTCAATCCGCATATCGATGGCCTGTCAGCGATAGTTGCCGATCTGGCGAACACGCGGCCGGTTCTGCACTAAATCGGGATTCCGCCCTTCAAAATTGCGCACTCTCGCCTTACGTTCCCGTCATGCTGTTCATAGTCATCGGGGCTGTTCTCCTCATCGCGCTCATTTTCATCCCGCAATGGTGGGTGAAACATGTGCTTCAGCAGAATCAGCAGGAGCGCGATGACCTGGGTGGAACGGGCGCCGAACTCGCGCGCCTGCTGCTCGACAAGGCGGAGTTGCGCCATGTGAAGGTGGAACTGACGGAAGGCGGTGATCACTATGATCCCACGGACGAGACGGTCCGGCTTTCCCTCCTCCATCACGATGGCCAATCCATTGCCGCGCTTTCCGTCGCCGCCCATGAGGTTGGCCACGCGCTCCAGCACGCCCACGGCGACCGGGTTTTCGCGCTCCGCGGTCGACTGGCGCCGGGCATCATCTGGTTTGAACGCATCGCGCAGGTCGTGTTCTTCACGATCCCGCTTCTGGGCGCGCTGGCACGATCTCCCGCTCTGATCATCGGCCAGATCGTGGTTGTGGTCGCGCTCATGGCTTCGCGGCTCGTCATGCATCTCGTGACCTTGCCGGTCGAGCTGGACGCCTCGTTCCGGCGCGCCTTGCCGATCCTCCAGGCAGGCAACTTCATACCCGAAGCCGACATGCCCGCCGCACGCACTGTCCTGCGGGCTGCCGCCCTGACGTATGTCGCAGCCGCCCTGTTGTCGCTGGTGGATGTCACGCGGCTCATTAGGGTCATGCGATAGGTGCGCGCACTCTGGCTTCAGGTCAGAATCTCCCCTAAGGAACAACAGCTTCCGGCCCTCCAGGGCCATATCGTCTTCCAGGGTGCGAATTACGAATGTCTCTCGCGGCGCTTTACGGCAGGGTTCTCACGCAGCTCGGATCCGAGCTTCGTCTTGGCATTTTTCTGGCAATCGCGAACGTGCTGCTGGCCATCGCCGCGTTTGCCGAGCCCACGCTCTTCGGCAAGATCATCAACGTGCTCTCGGAGCAGCGACCTGCCGGACAGAGTGTGTCTTTCGATGAGGTCGCGCATCTCATCACGCTGTGGATCGGCTTTGGCCTTTTCACCATCGCCGCCGGCGTCTTCGTCGCCCTGCATGCCGACCGGCTGTCCCACCGGCGTCGGCTGGCGGTCATGGCCAATTACTTCGAGCACGTGCTGAACCTGCCGGTCGCCTTCCATACCCAGACACATTCGGGCCGCGTGCTGAAGGTCATGCTGGAAGGCACCAACGGCATGGCCTGGCTTTGGCTCGGCTTCTTCCGCACACATTGCGCGGCGCTGGTGGCACTGATCATCCTGCTGCCTTTCACGGTGTTCCTGAACTGGCGGCTGGCGATGCTGCTGATCGGACTGGTCGTGATCTTTGCGGTTCTGCTCTGGTACATCATGCACAAGACCGAAACGATGCAGGGCTCGGTGGAGGGATTCCACTCGAATCTCGCGGAACACACATCGGATGCACTGGGCAACGTGCCGGTCATCCAGTCCTTCACCCGCATCAAGGCCGAGACCGAAGCGCTGAAGGGCATCATTCATCAGCTGCTTTCCGCCCAGATCCCGGTGTTGTCGTGGTGGGCGCTGGCATCGGTGGCCACGCGCACCGCGGCCACACTGACGGTCACGCTGATCCTGCTCTACGGCACCTATCTGCACATCCAGGGCCTGGCCTCGATCGGCGAAATCGTGACCTTCATGGGCTTCTCGACAATGCTGATCGGCAAGCTCGAGGAAGCCGTCGGTTTTGTGAATTCGCTGCTGATGCAGGCCCCGAAGATGCGCGAGTTCTTCGATATTCACGATACCCTGCCAGCCGTACGTGACAAACCGAATGCCGTGGAAGCGCCGCGCTTCCAGGGCCGCATCGAGTTCGACAATGTCTCATTTTCCTATGATGGCAAGAAAACGGCGGTTCAGGACGTCTTCATCACGGTCGAGCCGGGCGAAACGGTCGCGCTTGTCGGATCAACCGGTTCGGGCAAGTCAACCACGCTTGGCCTGCTGCACCGGGCGTTCGATCCTCAGTCCGGCGTGATCAAGATCGACGGGGTGGATATCCGAGACTACACCGTGCAGTCCTTGCGCCATAACATCGGCGTGGTGTTTCAGGAGCCGATGCTGTTTGCCCGCTCGATCGATGACAACCTGAAGATCGGCAAGCCGGATGCCACTGCCGAAGACATCGCCAGCGCTATCGAGCGCGCGCAGGCCACAGACTTCATCTCCCGCCAATCCGACGGCCTGATGACGGTTGTCGGTGAACGCGGCCGGTCGCTCTCGGGCGGCGAGCGCCAGCGGCTGTCCATCGCGCGTGCTCTTCTCAAGGATCCACCCATCATGATCCTGGATGAGGCGACATCAGCACTTGATGCGTCGACTGAGCAGAAGCTCCAGAAGGCGCTGGACGAGGTGCGCAAGGGCCGCACCACCTTCATCATCGCCCACCGGCTCGCGACCATCCGCAATGCCGATCGCATTCTTGTGTTCGATCAGGGGCGGATCATGGAGTATGGCTCCTTTGACACCCTCGTGAAGGAAGGCGGCCGGTTCGCCGCGCTGGCCCGCGCGCAATACATGGCGGGGGCTGTAAAGGATGACGCAAAAAAAGCGCCGGCATCGAAAGTCCGGATGGCAAAGGTACAGACAGCTTCCGTCGCTGCAAAATCAGAAACCGTAAAATCGACTCCCGCAAAAGTCGCCGCGCCACCACGCAAGGCCCGGCCAAAACGCGGACCGGCAAAGGCCTGACGCTCACTCTTAGCGGTTCATTCACCAATCCTGTTTACTGTTGGATGAACTGAAGGTCTGTGTGAGGGTTCCATGTTCTGTCGTTCTGTGATCGCTGCCTGCGTCCTTGCGGCCTCGATGGGCATGGCCCAGGCGAATGAGTCGATTGCGCTGATGCTGGATCGCGCCACGGTCATCAAGGCTCCGGCCAAGACGGCGATGGTGGTCATCGGCAACCCGGCGATCGCCGATGTATCGGTGCAGCGCAACGGCGTGCTGGTGCTGACTGGAAAGACCTTCGGCGAAACAAACATGCTGGCGCTTGATGATGACGGCAAGCTGCTCTCGGAAAGCTGGCTGCGTGTTCAGGACAACAACCGCAATCTTGTGGTCTATCGCGGTGTCGAGACGGAGAGCTACTCCTGCACACCCGATTGCAAGCCCGCACTGGCCCTTGGCGATTCCGACAAGCATTTCGGTCGCTCCGGCAGCCAGTCTGTAGCCCGGAACGGCCTGGCCAACCCTGGGCCGGCGGCGGCACGTTGATCGCGCACGCCACGCCAACCGGCTGTTAATCATCAACAAAAAATTGCCGCAACCGCCCGAAAGCGCGGCTTGGGCGACAGCAAAGGCGTAACTTCTGTCGGATATCCTCGCTGGAATTGAGGAGTCCTTCGCAATGCTGGCATCCCTGCGCTCATGGCGGTATTCAGGCTATCAGTTGCTCGGCCGCTTCCGGAAAAAGGAAGACGGCGCAGCAGCAGTCGAGTTTGCGCTGGTCGCATTGCCCTTCTTTGGCCTGATCTTCGCGGTGATCGAGTTGGCCATTTTCTTCTTTGCCAGCCGCTTTCTGGAAGATGGATTGTTCAACGCCAGCCGGAAAGTGCTGACGCAGCGGCTTGATCCCGCCAATATCTGCACTGCTTTCAAAACAGAGGTCAACGCACAGCTTGCAGCCTGGTTTAATCCCAGCAAGCTCACGCTGACAGTCACGCCGATCAGTTCGTTCACCAGCTCCGGCACGGCGGTCGATCTTAGCGCTGGCGGCTGTTCGTTTGGGGGAACGGGCCAGACCATGCTGGTGCGCGCAAGCTATGCCTATCCGTTCACCGGGTTTCGGTTCATTTCCGGCAGCACGCTGATTGGCAAGGACATCGGCCTTTCCGCCAGCACAGCATTCCGGGTCGAGTAACGATGAAGGACACGCTCATGACACCAGGGCATCCAGCAGCGCAGCGCGGTATCCTTTGCGCCATGCGGTCTTTCGCGCGGAACCAGTCCGGCATCGCAGCGATCGAGTTCGCGCTCCTTGTACCGATCATGATCGG
This sequence comes from Hyphomicrobiales bacterium, assembly GCA_031377545.1. Taxonomy (GTDB): domain Bacteria; phylum Pseudomonadota; class Alphaproteobacteria; order Rhizobiales; family Beijerinckiaceae; genus JADCCX01. The sequence goes on from JANMFA010000388.1 coordinate 9,300, forward strand.
TCTCTACTTCATGCTGAACGAGACCGCCAACGGGTTGCGGGCGGCACGCAAGACCACGATGGTTGCCCGCGTGATGGCCGATCTGGCGACGCGTCCCTCCAATCTTTCCGATGCAGACCGCACGGACATCTTCGCGTCGGCAGCGCCGATCCTGTCCCCGTTTCCCGCGAACAAGGGCTCGTATCGCCTGACCAGCATCCGCTTCGAGGCAGACGGCAAGGGCTTCGTCGACTGGAGCGAGGTCAGCGGCACGGGGATCGGCACAGCCTATGCCCGCTGCACGCCGACGGAAGTGCGCGCCACGCAGCCGTCGCTTGTTCCGCTCGCTGTGCCTGCCGGGCTGCGCGTGGCGAACACATCCGTGGTGCTCGCGGAGGCGCTGGTGAAGTACAAGCCGATCGTGGGCTATAACATCACGGGGGAAATCAACCTGCGCGATCAGCTCTACATGCGCCCGCGCACCACCGATTTCGTGACCCGCAACGGCGTGACGGGTGCGCCCTGCGTTTACTGACGCAGCGGACGCGCCCACCGTCCTCCGCGTTCCGCCGGATTTACCCGTGCCTTGAATCATGCGATCGCGTGTTGGCCAAAGGCACCAGCGGGACAGATTCATGACATCCAGAAATCCAACCCGCGTTGTTTTCGATTTCGGCAATGTGCTGCTGCATTGGGATCCCCGCATCGTTTACCGGTCCATCTTCCGGTCCGAGACCGAGGTTGATGATTTCCTGACCCGCGTGCTGCCGCCGGAATGGAACCACGAGCAGGACCGGGGCCGCAACTGGAAGGACGCCGAGGACCATCAGATCACTCTGTTTCCGGCCTATGCGACAGAAATCCGCGCCTTCCGCGCCCATTGGCGCCACATGGTTCCCTATCCGATCGGCGGCACCGTCCATATCCTCGAAAAGCTCCGGGCGGCCGAGGTTCCCCTTTACGGCATCACCAATTTCGCCAGTGACACGTTGCAGGAGGCCAAGACGATCTATCCGTTTCTGGCGCATTCCTTCATCGATATCGTGGTGTCCGGCGACGAGAAGCTGCTCAAACCCGACCCGGCGATCTATCAGGTCCTGCTGAAGCGGCAGAAGCTGGACGCTGCGGATTGCGTGTTCATCGACGACAGCCGGGCGAATGTGGAAGCCGCGTCGAGGCTGGGCTTCCACGCCCTGCATTTCACCACGTCGGAGGTGTTTGCAGCCGATTTGCGGGCGCTGGGATTCACGGTGTGATTCTACCATCTCCTCATCCTGAGGAGGCCGGAGGCCGTCTCGAAGGACGCACAATGCAAGTGCGTGCTTCGAGACGGCGTGTTCCACGCCTCCTCAGCATGAGGAATATCGGTGATGCGGATCATGGACCCGCCCATCAGGACGTGTCCGGCGCCAGCGCCGGGAAGGTCAATGCCTGCAGGGCGAGAGCATGGCACTCCCGCAGCACATGATCGACCTCGTGACCGGGCCGCGCACGCCAGCCCGGCGGGCGTCCCAGGCGGAGAACCGGGCGCAGCGGCTGATGTGAACGGACGCCTGCATTCCGCTTCACCCGCCAGCGCGCCAGACGCCGCGCCTGATGCGGCAGATCGGCGAGCGCTCGTTCAAGCGCGCCGAGCCGCATCCGGAGTCGGCTGATATCGACGGGCGCGTCGGGGGTGGGCCGCGCGGCTGCCGACGGCGAAGACGCCGTGGCGATCTGAAACGGCGCAGCCGACGACCAAGAGGTCGCGGCGGGCCAGAACGTGCGGATGCGCGGGATGCCTGCGGGCGGCGGGATCTTGAGCTTGAGCACGAAGCGCTTCGGGCGATCAAACAGCCGGAAGGCCGATGGCCGGGAAACGCCCGCTTGGCCGCGACCGGGCGCGCCCAACCCGTCGCCAAACGGGAGGACAGGCGCAGATCGGGGAGGTGCGGCCTTGAGGCCCCGCGCGCTGATCACGATCAACCGCCGCGTGGCCGATTCTGCGGGCCGGAGCAGAGCCAGCACGGCGTTGCGGAGGCGGCGGGTGATGGGGCCTGCGGCAGCGTCACGTCCGCCGAGCAGCGTGACGATGGCGGCAACCACGGAAAGCAGCGCGGTGCGGTTGCGGGCGATGGCGAGGAGCCAGTTCATGGGGGAAGTCCACCGCAAAGCTGTCTGCTTGTCAAGGAATAAATTCATATTTTAAAACTGTGGCGTGCGGGTATTCGACACGACTGTGACAGATGCAAACGGTCCATGGGTTACCGTGACGCCCGTTGGTGCCCCACGCGTGGGTTTCGGTGACGCCCGTCAGTGCCCTTATGGCAACAGTTTCGTCACGCTGCGCCGGATCTCCTGAAGCTCGCTCGCGTATTTTTGCGTTGCCGGCTCCGCGCCCCATTCGGTCACAAAGAGAAGCTTCTCTTCGCTGAGCTTGAGGATCGTCCGCATGACGATCGTCGGGCCGTGCCTGTCGGTGCCGCGCCAGCGGTGGCTGATCGAGTCCTGCCCCTCAAACTGAAACTTCCGCACCGATTTGCCGGATTCGTCAAGCTTGATCCGTGAGCGGGCGGCCCAGTCCTCCCAGGTCTTCATGGCCCGCCCGAATTCCCCCGCGCTCACCATCATGTAGGACACATACATGTCCTCTTTCGGGGACGCAGCCTCGATGGTGAGACCATTCTTCACGACCTGCCATCCGTCCGGAAGCGTGACCGAGATGATCGGGGCGTTGACCGGCAATGAATGCGGCCCCGCGAGCGCAAGGCCCGGCGCGAGCGCGAGGAAGCACGCGGCAAGCGCGGTGCGAAGCAAGGAAGCAATCATCCAGAACCTCCGACGAAAGAGACGCCGCAATATCTGCTGCGTTGATAGCCGTTCTAACCGGCCTCTGTTTCAGCTCGGGTATGTGGCTGCACACCGCGTGTTTCAGGGCCGAAGGTTACGGGGACGCAGGATCAGGGATTACGGCCGTGCGTCCTTCGAGACGCGCCCTTCGGGCGCTCCTCAGGATGAGGGTCGTTGTGCGCGCCCCTCCTCTTCCTTTTCCCCTTGCGGGAGAAGGTGACCCTCGCCTTGGCGAGGGTCGGATGAGGGGTCGCCCTGAGCTATCCGAGGAATGCAAGCGGCAGGCCGACCCGTAAGCCTGAAAGGGCAGCGCGACCCCTCATCCGTCATTCTCCGCATGACACCTTCTCCCGCAAGGGGAGAAGGAAGAGCCCCCCTCAAATCGTCTGGTTATACGCGCCCACTTCAGGATGCGTGCGCAGCACGGCATCCACCGA
>JANMFA010000405.1:0-9990 GCA_031377545.1 Hyphomicrobiales bacterium
ATCTCGGGGTTCGGGTTGGCGAGAGCCATGATCAGTGGCTTGGGCGCCATCTGCTTCAGCAGTTCCGGCTTCAGGACACCCGCGGCCGACAGGCCAAGGAAGATATCGGCGCCGGGAATGATGTCGGCCAGCTTGCGCGCAGTTGTGTCCTGTTCGAACACCGACTTCCAGCGGTCCATCAGTTTCTCGCGACCCTTGTAAACAACGCCTTCGAGATCCGTGACCCAGATGTTCTCGCGCGGGATGCCAAGCTCGACCAGAAGATTCAGGCAGGCGAGCGCCGCTGCACCTGCGCCGGAAGTCACCAGTTTGACGTCCTTCAGGGATTTTCCCGCGAGTTCCATGGCATTCAGCACGGCCGCCGCCACGATGATCGCGGTTCCGTGCTGGTCGTCGTGAAACACCGGGATTTTCATGCGCGCCCGGCACTGAGCCTCGACCTCGAAGCACTCGGGAGCCTTGATATCCTCCAGATTGATACCACCAAAGGTCGGCTCCAGGGCGACCACAACATCGACGAGCTTGGCGACGTCTTTCTGGTTCACTTCGATATCGAAGCAATCGATACCGGCAAATTTCTTGAACAGGACGGCCTTGCCTTCCATCACGGGTTTGGACGCCAGCGGGCCGATATCACCGAGGCCCAGAACGGCTGTGCCATTGGTGATCACCGCGACGAGATTCTGCCTGATCGTCAATTCGGCGGCCTGTGCTGGATCCTCGACGATCGCCTCGCAGGCCGCTGCGACGCCGGGCGAATACGCAAGCGCCAGATCGCGCTGGTTGCCCAGCGGCTTTGTCGCCTGAATCTCCAGTTTCCCCGGACGCGGATTGCGATGATAGAACAGTGCGCCCGATTTCAGATCCTGCGTGACGTTGTTCATGCGGCCCCCGGCACTGCTCTTGTCGTGCCCAATCCTTGCGACGTCGGGATGTTTGGGTCAATCGCATTCCAGTGCACAGTCCTTGGACGAAATGCGGTGGAATGGCTGCGTCATGCTGCAATGCAGCAACGAATTGTCGACTAAGGAACTTGAATTCCGCCAAGAATATGAGAATGACTTTGATGCCAGATGCGCCTCAGAGCAGCGTTGGCGGTCCAGGTCTAGGGAGGAAGGCTGCTGTTCCTTCGATTTCACAAAGCTGCCAACAAGGCTGGCTGGAAATCGGACAAGAGCGCGGCGAGACAAGTTGGACTGACTGAAAGCGGAGCCTTGGCTCCGCTTTTTCTTTTTTACCTCAGCGTCGCGTGATCTGGTCGATAATGTCGAGATTGAACCAGTTCTCGACATAGACCACCCAGACGATACCGAGCACGACAAGGGCAACCAGGGAGTTGATTGCGGCTATGCGGCCAATCCGGACGGACACCGGAGCACCAGGATCGCTTCCTGCCACTGTTTCGCCGCTCTCATGCTGCGAGCGCACGCCGAAGGGCAGGACCGCAAAGAGGGTCAGCCACCAGATGATGAAATAGAGCGCAATCAGCGAACCAATAGCCATCAGACCTGCTCCAGCTCCACGAGCGTGCCGCAGAAATCCTTGGGATGCAGGAACAGTACGGGCTTGCCGTGCGCGCCGATTCTGGGCTCACCGGAGCCCAGCACCCGGGCACCCGCCGCTGTCAGCTGGTTGCGCGCGGCGACAATGTCCGCGACCTCGTAGCAGATATGATGAATGCCGCCGTCCGCGTTCTTGTCGAGAAACCTGGCGATCGGGCTGTCTGCACCGAGCGGCTCGAGCAACTCGATCTTCGTGTTGGGCAGTTCCACGAAAACCACCGTCACGCCATGCTCTGGCAAGGCCCGCTCCTGCGAAACCCTCGCGCCAAGCATGTCGCGATAGACCGCGCAGGCCTTGGCAAGATCCTTTACGGCGATGGCGACATGGTTCAGGCGTCCCAGCATTGCATCACACCAGCGTCACGAGGGCATGGACCATTGGCTTCTTGTCCCACTCCTGTGAGATGCCATTGCGCAGTCCCTTTTCGAGAATTTGCCGGAGCGCTTCGGGATCCTGCAATTTCTTTTTCGGCAGATTGTCGAGCAATTCTTCTGTGAGTTCCAGCACGAACGCGTCGAAATCCTGCCCATCGGATGTGCGGACCGGAAAGCCTGCGGTCCGCACTTCGGCGTCGCTCATCAGCGTACCGCGCTCATCAACGGCAATGGCGATCGAAACGATTCCGGCAAACGACAGCCGCTTGCGTTCTGGCACGGTGCGATCGGTCGCCTGTACCAGCAGGTCACCATCCTTGAAGATACGGCCGGACTGCACCTGATCGACCACGGCGGCTTCGCCGGAGAGCTGAACAACCTCGCCATTGAAAGCGCGGATGACGGTTGGTACGCCCTGCGCCCGGGCGAAGATCGCATGCTCCGAGAGATGCGATGTTTCACCATGCGCGGGAATTGCAACCTTGGGCCGGACCCAGCTGTAAAGCTGCTTCACCTCATCGCGACGGGGATGCCCGGAAACATGCACGAGATGGGTGCGGTCGGTGATCACATCGATGCCCTGCCGGTAAAGGCCGTTGATGATCGCACCCACTTCCTTTTCGTTGCCGGGAATCGTGCGCGACGAGAAGATCACGCGATCACCTTTCGAGAGCGTCACTTCGGGGTGCTCGTTGCGGGCAATGCGCCCGAGCGCCGCGCGGGGTTCACCCTGGCTGCCCGTGAGAAGCGCCACAACCTTGTCAGGCGGCAGATAGCCATAGGAATCAGCCGATCGGAACGGAGGCAGGCCCTTGAGCATGCCCATTTCGGTGGCGACACCCACGACGCGGTCCATCGCGCGGCCGACGCAGATGACCTCGCGGCCGCAGGCCAGAGCGGCCTGTGCCACCGAACGCATGCGGGCGACGTTGGAGGCGAACGTGGTCACCGCGACACGGGCCGGGGAACTGGCGATCAGTTCGGTCAGGGCCTTGGAGACTTCAGCTTCGGACGGCGAGATGCCATCGCGGAAGATATTGGTCGAATCCGCGATCATGGCGAGAACACCCTCATCGCCGATCTCGCGCAGGCGTTTCTCATTCGTTGGCAGGCCAACCACCGGAGTGGGATCGATCTTCCAGTCACCCGTGTGGATCACTGTGCCCGCCGGTGTGCGGATGGCCAGTGCGCAGGATTCTGGCACCGAATGCGCGACCGGGATGAACTCCACATCGAAGTCGCCGATCTTCACGCGGTCACCCTGCTTGACCACCTTGACCGGGATCTTGGGAGCCCCTGGCTCCTGCAGGCGGCGGACCTCGAGCAGGCTCGCGGCGAACTCGGTCATGTAGACCGGCACTCCAAGCCGAGGCCACAACGTCGCCAGTGCGCCGAAGTGATCCTCATGCGCATGGGTGATGATGATACCGACGAGGTTTTTGCGCTCGCGCTCGATGAAGCTGATGTCGGGAAGGATCAGATCCACACCCGGCGTCTCAGGGCCGCCAAAGGAAACACCGACATCCACCATGAGCCATTGGCCGTTCTTGCCACGGCCAAGACCGTAGAGCGCGGCATTCATGCCGATTTCACCAAGGCCACCGAGGGGCACGAAAAACAGGTCTGCGGATTTTGGGTTAGGCTGTGTCATGCGAACGGGAAAAGCTCTTCAAGGACGGCGGAAAATCGGCGAAATAGGGCTGAAAGGGTCATGGGCCGGAGCGGGTCAATTGTCGAGCGGAAACACATCCCCGGCATCGATACGCGCCAATCCGCCGCTGGTTTCGAGCAAAAGACGGCCTTCCGCGTCGATGTCACGAAAGATGCCCCTGTGCGTGACATCGTCCTGCCGAACCATGATGGATTGCCCCAGATGGGCCGCGCGGGCCAGCCATCGCTGGCGGGTCAGAGGGAAACCGGACCCGTTGGCGAAGAGTTCCATTTCCTCAGTCAGTGCTGTCGCGAGACTGGTGAACAGGCTTGCGCGGGTGATCCCGGGAGCTGCTATCGCAAGATGGGTTGCGGGATAGGGTGTATCGGGCGGGTGCGCCACAACATTGACCCCGATGCCGATGGCAATCGCAGCTCCCTGCCCCAATCCCTCCAGCAGCAGGCCGCTGACTTTCGCGCCGTCAAGCAGCAGGTCGTTCGGCCACTTCAGCCGGAGCGCAGCCTCAACCGGCAGCAACAGTGCAACGGCGCGCGCCAGCGCAACGCCCGCGACAAATCCGAGCTTGGGCTGGTCGCGCAAGGGTGTTCGTGTGGGCGACAGCAATGTGAGGTGCAGGTTGCCGGTTGGGCTTTGCCACTGGCGCCCCTGGCGGCCACGACCTCCGGTTTGCTTGTCGGCCACGATCCACAGGCGTTTGGAGTGCGAAGGGTCAAAGCGGCGGCGTGCTTCGTCCATCGTGGAGTCTATGGATTCGAAGACTAGCAGCTGGTCGCCGAGGGCGGTGAGGTTGCGGGGGAGATGCATCAGCGTTGTGCGTCCTTCGAGGCTCGCTAGCGCTCGCACCTCAGGATAAGGAACTTTTTGCTTTACAGTCCTCAAGGAGCCTCATCCTGAGGTGCGGAACGAGGCGGAGCCTCGAAGGACGCACAACGCAGGTGCAAAGACCTAAAACAAGCTCTTGGCCGCCACCTTCGCCGCATTCACCACCGGTCCCCAGAAGAGGAAGAACAGAAACACGAAGCCGAACGTGACACCCATCACTGCATTCACTTCAGGCGAACCTGCGCGATAGGTCACCGACGCGTCGTCCAGATACATCACCTTGACGATGCGCAGATAATAGAAGGCTGACACCACGCTCGACACCATGCCGATGGCCGCAAGGATATAGAGCTTGGCATTGATGGCGGCGGCGAAGGCCTCCCATTTGCCGAAGAACCCAGCAAGCGGCGGGATGCCGATGAGCGAGAACATCAGCATGGCCAGCACGAAGGCCGTACCCTTGCGGGTCTGCGACAGGCCAGCCAGATCGCTGATCGTTTCGGCATGGCCGTCCTTGGTCCTGAGCGACAGGATGCAGGCGAAAACACCAGCTGTCATCATGAGGTAGGTCGTCATGAAAACCGCGACGCCCTGAACGCCCGCCTGATTGCCGGCAGAGAGTGCAACCAGCGCGTAACCCATGTTGCCGATGGAGGAATAGGCCATCAGGCGCTTGAGATTGGTCTGACCGATGGCGGCAAACGCGCCCAGCACCATGGAGGCGATCGCCAGGAATGCCACGATCTGCTGCCATTGCTGTGTGATGCCCGGAAAGGCTTCGATCATCACACGGACGAACAGTGCCATGGCCGCCATTTTGGGAGCGCCTGCGAAGAAAGCCGTGACGGGCGTCGGGGATCCTTCATAGACATCCGGCGTCCACATGTGGAACGGCACCGCCGACACCTTGAAGGCCAGGCCTGCTGCGATGAAGACGAGACCGAACACTGCGCCGGTCGCAGCCTTGCCCTGGAGCACCTCGGCAATCGTGTCGAAATTCACGTTGCCCGTGAAACCATAGATCAGCGAAGCGCCGTAGAGCAGCATGCCGGACGACAATGCGCCGAGGACGAAATACTTGAGGCCGGCTTCCGAGGATTTGGCATCGTCGCGATGGATCGAGGCGACAACGTAAAGCGCCAGAGACTGCAGCTCGAGACCAATATAAAGTGCCATCAGATCGTTGGCCGAGATCATCATCATCATGCCCAGCGTGGCCAGTGTGATGAGGATGGGATACTCGAATTTCTCAATGCCCTTGGCCTTCATGTAATCCATGGAGAGCAGGATCGCCATGATCGAGCCGACCAGCGTCAGCACCTTCATGAACCGCGCAAAAGCATCGTTCACGAAGGCATTCTCGAAGGTCACCATCTTGCCCGGGCCATATCCCGCCACGATGAGAAGCGCGATGATCATGACACCGATGGCCATCATCTCGATCACGCGTTGCATCGCCTGGCCTCGGATGGCACCGATCAGGATCATGACCAGAGCGCCGCAGGCCAGCAGGATCTCGGGGATTGCCGGAGTCAGCCAGGGCAGTTGAAAGACCTGTGTCGTAATGTTCATGGGTTCACTCTCACGGCGCAAGCGCCGCCGTCTTGGCAACGGCTGACGCCGCCGCCTGATAGGTCTTCAGGATCTGATCGACCGAGGCCGCACAGGCATCGAGAATCGGGCCGGGCTGGATGCCGTAGTAGATCACGAGGATCACAAGAGGTGCGAGCATCGCCATCTCACGCCGGTCAAGATCGGGGATTGTCTCGAACACCGGGCGCTGGATTTCGCCGAAGATCACGCGGGCAAAGAGCCACAGTGCGTAGCATGCCGACAGGATCACGCCAGTGGTCGCGATGGCCGCAACCCAGGTGTTGGCCTTGAACGCTCCCAGCAATGTCAGGAACTCGCCAACGAAGCCGGACGTTCCGGGCAAGCCGACATTCGCCATGGTGAAGACCATGAACACAAGAGCATACCACGGCATCCGGTTAACGAGGCCGCCATAAGCCGCGATCTCGCGGGTGTGCATCCGGTCATAGACGATGCCGACGCAGAGGAAGAGCGCGCCCGAGACCAGCCCGTGGCTGACCATCTGGAACACCGCGCCCTGCACACCCTGCGCATTGCCGGAGAAGATGCCCATGGTGACGAAGCCCATGTGGGCCACCGACGAATAGGCGATCAGCTTCTTGATGTCGTCCTGCATCATCGCGACGAGCGAGGTATAGACAATGGCAATCACGGAGAGCGCGAACACCAGAGGCGTGAAATAGAGCGAGGCGTCCGGGAACATCGGCAGCGAGAAACGGATAAAACCGTAGCCGCCCATTTTCAGCAGGATACCGGCAAGGATCACAGAGCCTGCCGTCGGCGCTTCAACGTGTGCATCGGGGAGCCAGGTGTGAACCGGCCACATCGGCATCTTCACCGCAAACGAGGCGAAGAAGGCCAGCCAAAGCCATGTCTGCATCTTGGGATCGAACTTGTGCGAGAGCAGCTTGACGATGTCGGTTGTGCCTGCATCCCAGAACATCGCCATGATGGCGAGCAGCATCAGCACGGAGCCGAGCAGCGTGTAGAGGAACAATTTGAAGCTGGCGTAGATGCGCCTTGTACCGCCCCAGATGCCGATGATCAGGAACATCGGGATCAGGCCGGCCTCGAAGAACACGTAGAACAGCACGGTGTCGAGCGCCACGAAGACGCCGAGCATCATCGTCTCCAGCACCAGGAAAGCGATCATGTATTCGCGCACCCGCTTCGTGATCGATTCCCACGATGCCACGATGCAGAACGGGACGAGGAATGTGGTGAGCAGCACGAAGGGCATCGAGATTCCGTCGACGCCGAGCTGATAGACAACCGCCTGCCCCAGCCATTCCTTGCGCTCGACCAGCTGGAATCCTGCCTTGGCGATATCGAACTGCGCCCAGGCGAACAGCGAGAGCACGAACACAGCCAGCGTCGTCCACAGCGCGACCCAGCGAGCATTGCGGCTGCCTGCGTCATCTTCCTTGAGGCCGAAGGCAATGAACAGCGCGCCGACCAGCGGCAAGATGATCAGGCCGGAAAGAATGCCAAGACCCAGCATCAGCGGAACCCTCCGAAGAGATACCAGGAGACAAAGCCAGCAACGCCGATCAGCATGGCGAAGGCGTAGTTGTAGATGTAGCCGGTCTGCAGTTTCACCACCCGCCCGGTGACCCGGATGACCGTATTCGAAACGCCGTCGGGACCAAATCCATCGATGACCTTGCCGTCGCCCTGTTTCCACAGGAAGCGGCCAAGCCACTTCGCGGGGCGCACGAAGATGAGGTCATAGAGCTCGTCGAAGTACCATTTGTTGAGAAGGAACTTGTAGAGGCCGGGGAACTCCTCGGCGAGGCGCTTCGGTGTCTGGGGCGAGCGGACATACATGTAATAGGCAAGCGCGAAGCCCGACAGCATCATGACAATCGGCGCAGCCACGACCCAGCCGGGAACCTTGTGGATGTCATGGATGATGTGGTTGGACTGTGCATAGAACAGCGAGCCCTTCCAGAACGCATCGTGATGATGGCCGATGAAATACTCCTTCAGCGGCAGACCGGCGAGGATCGCGCCAGCGGCGAGAACGAACAGCGGAATCAGCATCACCCTAGGCGCTTCGTGCGCGTGCTCGTAGGTGTCGTGATCGGCGCGGGTTGGTCCCCAGAATGTCATGAACCACAGACGCCAAGAATAGAACGAGGTCATGCCCGCCGCGAGAATAACGCACAGAAACGCGAAATCATGGCCGGGGACCTTGGTGATATAGGCCGCTTCGATGATCGCATCCTTCGAGAAGAAACCGGCGGTCAGCGGAAAGCCGGTCAGTGCCAATGTTCCGACGGCCATGAGGGCTGCGGTGTAGGGAATCTTCTTCGCGAGGCCACCCATCCTGCGGATGTCCTGCTCGTGGTGCATCGCATGGATGACCGCACCTGCGCCCAGGAACAGCAGCGCCTTGAAGAAGGCGTGCGTGAAGAGGTGATAGACGCCAAGCGCATAACCGCCGGAGCCGAGCGCCACGAACATGTAACCGAGCTGCGAGCAGGTGGAATACGCCACCACGCGCTTGATGTCGTTCTGCACGAGGCCGACGGTGGCCGCGAACAGCGCTGTCATGCCGCCGACGATGATCACGAGCGATAGCGCGGCCGGTGCCATCTCGAACAGTGGCGACAGACGCGCCACCATGAAAACGCCTGCGGTCACCATGGTCGCAGCATGGATCAGCGCCGAGACCGGCGTCGGGCCTTCCATGGCGTCTGGCAACCAGGTGTGCAGCAGGAACTGCGCGGATTTACCCATCGCGCCCATGAAGAGGAGCATGCAGGCGATGGTGAGCGCGTGCCCTTCGATGCCGACGAATTTGTAGGTCGTGTCTTTCAGGCCGGGTGCTGCGGCGAAGACTGCATCAAGGCCCACTGAGCCAGTGAGCCAGAACACCATGAAGATGCCGAGGGCAAAACCGAAATCGCCGACGCGGTTGACGATGAATGCCTTCATCGCGGCGTCCTTGGCCGACTGCTTCTTGAACCAGAAACCAATGAGCAGATAGCTGGCCAGGCCGACGCCCTCCCAGCCGAAGAACATCTGGACCAGATTGTCCGAGGTCACCAGCATCAGCATGGCGAAGGTGAAAAGCGACAGATACGCGAAGAAGCGCGGCTTGTGCGGATCCTCATGCATGTAGCCGATGGAATAGAGGTGCACGAGGGAGGACACGGTGGTTACCACGATCAGCATCATCGCCGTCAGCGGGTCGATCTTCAGCGCCCAGTTCACCTGCAGCGCGCCGGATGAAATCCAGTTCGCGACCGGCACGGTGAAGGACTTGCCGTGGCCGATGGCGACATCGAAGAAGGCGATCCATGAGAGCGCGCAGGAAACGAACAGCAGCGACGTTGTCACGATCTCGGCGAAGCGGTTCACCCCGTCGGAATGCGGAGACGGCTCGATGGCGTGGTGATCGTCATGACCGTGACCGTGATGCGCATGGTCGTGACCGGAATGGTCCGCCGCGCCCCAGGCCTGCACATTGGTGCCGAGCTTCCACGCCAGCATGCTTGCGGTTCCTGCGAGCAGGAAGCCGAGGAGCGGGAGAAAGACAATCGCCTGATACATGATGATCAGCCCTTCATCATGTTGATGTCGTCCACGGCAATGGTGCCGCGGTTGCGGAAGTAGACGACGAGGATGGCAAGCCCGATGGCCGCTTCAGCCGCAGCCACCGTGAGGATGAACAGCGCGAAGACCTGCCCCGTGATGTCGCCAAGATGCGTCGAAAACGCCACAAGATTGATGTTCACGGCGAGCAGGATCAATTCGATCGACATCAGGATCACGATGATGTTCTTGCGGTTCACGAAAATGCCGAACACGCCCATCGTGAAGAGGATGGCGGCGACGGTGAGGTAATGGCCAAGCCCGATGGTCAGCATGGTTAGGCCTCTACTTTCTCAGGCAAGGCCGAACCTGATTTCACCGGTATCACGGCAAGGCCGCTTTCCTTCGTCCGCGCATTCTGCTTTG
>JANMFA010000417.1:0-18052 GCA_031377545.1 Hyphomicrobiales bacterium
TGAACGGTGCGGCTGAGTTTCTCGCCCTTGCCCTTGGCCTCAACGACGCGCGCGTTGTAGCCCTCGATGTTGCGCACACCGAGCTTCGACATCTTCTTGTAGCGCTCCTCCATCTCGCGCACCGCCCATTTGAGCGCGACAACGGCCTTCTTGGGGTCCGTGACGACGGGCGTGAGCAGATGCGGGATGCCATCGTAGACCGAGAGTTCCAGCATCTTGGGGTCGATCATGATGAGGCGGCACTGATCCGGCGTCAGCCGGTAGAGCAGCGACAGGATCATGGTGTTGATGGCGACCGACTTGCCCGAGCCTGTCGTACCCGCGACCAGCAGATGCGGCATCTTGGCGAGTTCCGCGATCACGGCTTCGCCGCCGATGGTCTTGCCCATGGAGAGCGCCAGCTTGTGCGGTGATTTCTCGAAATCCTGGCTGCCGATCAGCTCACGGAAATACACCGTCTCGCGCCGCTGGTTGGGCAATTCGATGCCGATGGCGTTGCGGCCCTGCACCACGGCCACGCGGGCCGAGATGGCCGACATCGAGCGGGCGATATCATCCGCGAGACCGATGACGCGGGACGACTTTGTGCCGGGTGCGGGCTCCAGCTCGTACAGCGTGACCACGGGGCCGGGGCGCACGTTGATGATCTCGCCCTTGACGCCGAAGTCATCGAGCACGCCTTCCAGCAGACGCGCGTTCTGCTCCAGCGCATCCTCGGAGATGGTCACCACGTTGGTGCGCTTCGGCTCGTTCAGCAGTGAAAGCGGCGGCAATTCGTAGGTGTCGCGGCCAAGAAGATCAGGCTGCGCCTCACGCAATTCCCGCTTGCCCGGTTTGACCGGCGCAGGCGTCTGCGCCACGCGGCTGGAGGTGCGGGCCAAGGTCTGCGGCGAAAGGTCATCCTCATCGTCCGCAAAGGGCGGCCGAACTGCAGGAGACGGGCCCGCTGGCACGGGACCGGGGGCGTCCGCGAAGGAGGGCTCCAGCCTCTGTCCGCCCATGCGGCGGCGCGCTGCGGCCTGAAGCGCCTCGATGGCGGCGCGCTCGCCAGGACGGGCAGCGTCCGAGGGCGCAACCGGCGTGCTGTGCAATGGCTGCGGCTCGTCCTTCAGGAGTCCCAGCTTGCGTTTCGCGGCCTGCTGCAGCGCCATCACAGCGGCACCATAACCGGCATGGCGGGCAGGAGCGGCCAGCGGCTCCATCGCGGGAGCAGCTGCGGCTGCGGGAAGAGACTCTGCCTCGGCGAGCGTGGCCGAGCGACGCTGATAGACCGGGGCCGCAACCTCCGACATCGCTTCGCGGGCGACAACGGGGTCTCGCTGCAGCACCGGTTCGCGACGGGCCGCCGGAATCGGGCCTGCTCCGGCCATGGCATAGGCCGTCTGGTCGTCGCGCGTGGCCTTGTCGACCATGGTGCGCGCGCCTGCCGCCAGCTTGCGGCCCGCGCCCTCGCGGAAGGCTCTCACAGAACCGGCAACGGCACGCGATGCGACAGCCGCGCCGTGGATGGCCGCGCCGATCAGCACGATGGAGCGGCTGGGCTCGTCATCCCGGTGCTCATCCTCGTCGAGATCGGAATGCCGCCGGATCTTCGCATCTTCCTCAGCCTCATCGGCCAGAACCGCCGGATCGCGGGTCATGGCGAAATGCAGCGCGATGATGGCGATGCCTGCGAACAGGACGGCTGCGATCATCTTGGCGATGCCGCTGCTGCCGATCAGCATCAGCGGCAGGCGCTCGATGCCATCGCCGATCGCTCCGCCCAGGCCAGTCGGCAAGGGCCAGCTGTCGGCCCGCGGCAACAGTGACGCAAAGGCGGCGGCACCAAAGATCCCGAGCACCCAGGCGGCCAGACGGGCGATCACGCGGTCCAGCAGACGGTACTTCATCAGGGCCAGGCCCCATGCGGCGAGCGGTGCCAGAACCGCGAGGATGGCGACGCCGAACAGCTGGATCGCAATGTCGGACACCACGGCACCGGGCATGCCCAGCCAGTTTTTCACCGGCCCGTCCACGGCATGGTTGAAGCTGGGATCGCGCACCGACCAGGACATCAGGGCAATGGCCATGACGACGACCAAACCGACCAGCACGAACCCGAAACATTCGGAAAAACGCTTGCGGGCGATATCGCGGAGGATATCGCGGACGGATTCCCGTGCGCCTCCGATATGGGAGACAGAACGGGCAGCAGGCCTTCTCGCCATCGACATTGCTGAACTCTTTACTCTTACGCAACCGGACAGGTGGCCGTCTGACGGACTGCCACTCCTGCGACCAGCATAGGCCAGCCGGGTTAAAGCCTCGTTTAACCTTGGCGGGACGTTAAGACGTTCATTCAAATATCGCGGACAAAAAAAGGGCGGAGCGAAGGTCCAGGACCTTGGCTCCGCCAGTTTCAGGAGGGGAAAGTCCCGGAAGGAAGAGGACCCGCCGTGGGACGAAGCGGCGGGCCTGAAATCGCGTCAGTAGTTGTAGGACCGCTCGCCGTGCTCGGCGATATCGAGGCCTTCGCGCTCCTGCTCCTGGGAGACACGCAGGCCGATGACGACATCGACGATCTTGAAGAGGACCAGCGATCCGACGCCTGACCAGACGACGGTGAGCAGAACACCTTTGAGCTGCGCCCAGACGGCGGTGGCCATCACGTACTCGCCAACGGCCAGCTCACCCGGCTTGGTCGTGTAGTCGGGGATACCGACACCGCCCAGCGCGGTGTTGACCAGGATGCCCGTCGCCAGCGCGCCGAGAATGCCCGCGACGCAATGGATGCCGAAGACATCCAGCGAATCGTCATATTTCAAGGCATTCTTGACCGTAGTGCAGAAGAAGAAGCACAGGGCGCCCGCAACCAGGCCAAGCACCAGGCAGCCCATCGGACCACCAAAGCCGGAGGCGGGCGTGACGGCGACAAGACCGGCCACCGCACCCGACACCATGCCGAGCAGCGAAGGCTTGCCCTTGGCGGCCCATTCCGCAAACAGCCAGGCCACCGCGGCAGCGGCTGCCGCCACGAAGGTGTTGACCAGGGCGAGAGCCGCGACGCCATTGGCCTCGAGGTTCGATCCGGCATTGAAGCCGAACCAGCCGACCCAGAGCATGGCCGCGCCAACCATTGTCAGTGTCAGCGAATGAGGAGCCATCAACTCCTTGCCGTAGCCGACGCGCTTGCCCAGCAGGAAGCAGCCGACGAGTCCAGCAATGCCCGCGTTGATATGGACCACCGTGCCGCCCGCGAAATCCAGCGCGCCCCACTTGTAGACCAGGCCGGCATCCGCCGTGACTTCCGCAAGCTTGGCTTCGGCAGCAGCCTTCTTGGCCGCATCGGTTCCAGCTGCAACGACCGCCTTGGCGGCATCACCGAAGGCATCCGGTCCGCCCCAGTACCAGACCATGTGGGCGATCGGGATATAGACAAAGATCACCCAGAGCACCGTGAACAGGATCAGGGCCGAAAACTTCATGCGCTCAGCGAAGGCACCCACGATGAGCGCGGGCGTGATGCAGGCGAAGGTCATCTGGAAGGCAACATAGGCGTATTCGGGAATATAGACGCCATTGGAGAAGGTGGCGGCCACCGAATTGGGATCGATGCCCATCAGGAACGCCTTGGAGAATCCGCCCACGAAGTCATTGAGCGATCCACCGTTCGTGAAGGTCATGGAATAGCCGAAGGTGACCCAGATCAGGGACACGATGCAGACGATGGCGAACACCTGTGACAGCATCGACAGCATATTTTTGGTCCGCACCAGGCCACCATAGAACAGGGCGAGGCCGGGGATCGTCATCAGCAAGACGAGAGCGGTCGAAACCAGCATCCACGCCGTATCGCCCTTGTTGGGGACCGGGGGCGTGGGAGCGGCCTGGGCCAGCGCCGGAAGCGCTGTCGCCGCCAGTGCGGCTGCCGCGAGGCAAAGGCGCACGATGGTCTGGCGCGAGAGGGAGGGGGAAGACGTCATGGATGAACTCCTGGAGATCTGAAACGGGAGACGCACGATCAAAGAGCGTCGCGGTCGCGCTCGCCGGTGCGGATGCGCACGGCTTTCTCGATGCTGGTGACGAAGATCTTGCCATCACCGATCTGGCCGGTGCGGGCGGCGGTGCTGATGGCTTCGACGACCTTGTCGACGAGCGGTCCATCCACAGCCACCTCAAGTTTGATCTTGGGCAGAAAACTCACGGCATATTCTGCGCCGCGATAGATTTCCGTATGGCCCTTCTGGCGGCCATATCCCTTCACTTCCGTCACCGTCATGCCATGGACGCCGAGCGCAGTCAGCGCATCCCGGACCTCCTCCAGCTTGAACGGCTTGATCACAGCCATCACTATTTTCATGCGTTTTCGCCTCTCGTTTTCGGCCTTTTGGACATTCAACAGCGGCCCTTAAGGATCAAAAGAAACAAGTGGCGTGCCAGAATCGTGGTGGCACCTGAATGGCGCGCAATACCACGATTCCAATCGGGGAATTGGGAGTTTTTTGACGAAAAAACAATCAAAGCTGCTGATAATGCCTATAATATAGGCACATGCCTATAGATTGGGCTGAGGTGTCGGGGTGCGCTGCCGCAGCAGACCTTCCTGCGCCACCGATGCGATCAACCGGCCATCACGGGCATAGATCAATCCGCGGGCAAGACCGAGCGCGCCTGCGGATGACGGGCTGTCCTGCGCATACAGCAGCCAGTCATCCATGCGGAAATCGCGATGGAACCACATGGCGTGATCAAGGGATGCCGCCTGGATATCGGGACTGGATACCGATTTCCCATGCGCCACGAGCGCCGTATCGATCAGCGTCATGTCCGAAGCATAGGCCAGGACGGCAAGATGCACCGCCGGGTCGTCGGGCAAGGGGCCCGTGGCGCGAAACCAGACATGCTGGCGCGGATTGGCGCGCTCCTCGGCGTTTGGAGCCTCTCCCATGTAGCGCTTCAGGCTGACGGGCCTGAGCTCGATCGGGCGCTCGCGAGAAAAGAAGCGCCGCATGCTTTCGGGAAGCCTGTCGCCGAAAGCTTCCACGATCTGCTTTTCCGACATCAGGCCTTCGGGCGCTGGCACCGCCGGCATCCGAAGCTGGTGCTCCAGGCCCGATTCTTCACGATGAAAGGAGGCGGAGAGGGAGAAAATGGCGCTGCCATTCTGCCGGGCGACCACGCGGCGCGTGGCGAAGCTGCGGCCATCACGCAGATTGTCGACCTCGTAGTCGATGGGGAGCGCCGGATCGCCGGGCAGGATGAAATAGGCGTGCAGCGAATGCGGGCGGATGCCGCTGCTCACGCTGCGCATGGCGGCCACCAGCGCCTGACTGATCACGAGTCCGCCGAAGATCCGTTTCCAGCCGACATCCGGGCTGCGACCCTGGAACAGGTTGCTTTCGGGTTGCGCGAGATCAAGTATGGAAAGCAGATCACTGATGGCTGACATGGTTCATGTCGTTACCATCGCCAGAACCTGAGTGAAAGCAGCACGAGACGGCATCATGGCGGCTGAGACGAACGAACGACGTGATACCTCGACATGCGATATCCTGATCGCGGGCGGCGGCGTGGCCGGTCTGTCGCTCGCTCTTGCGCTGAAACAGGCGGCGGGCGATGCCCTTTCCGTCGCGCTGCATGATCCGGCCTTCGCCCGCACACCACCCGCGGGCGGTGCTGTCCGCGCCTATGCCATCGCCGCCGGGGCGCGTCGCATGCTGGAGATTCTGGGCATCTGGCCCGCCATCGCGCCGACAGCGCAGCCGCTGACCGCGATGGACATCACGGATTCGCCGCTGGAAGAGCCGATCCGGCCGCTGTTTCTCTCGTTTGACGGCGAGATCGCCCCGGGAGAGCCCTTCGCGCATATGGTGGAGGAGAAGCCGCTGCTGGACGCGCTCAAGGCCGCTGCGGCTGAGACCGGCGTCCGGTTGTCGAGCCTCCCGGTCACGCATTTTGATGCCGATGCGGATGGCGTGACTGCCAGCACATCGGATGGAGCAACCATCGCGGCGCGGTTGCTGGTGGCTGCCGACGGGGCTCGTTCCCGCCTCAGGGAACTGGCGGGCATTTCCTTCTACGGCTGGACCTATGACCAGAGCGCCATCGTGGGCACCATCACCCACGAGCGCGAGCACGGCGGGCGCGCGGTCGAGCATTTCCTGCCGTCCGGGCCATTCGCGCTGTTGCCGCTGAAGGGGAATCGCTCGTCCATCGTCTGGACGGAACGCAAGGCGGATGCCGCTGCCATCCTCAAGCGGGATCCCGAGACACTGGCGCATATGATCGAGAAGCGCTTCGGCCTTGAGCTTGGCCGGATCCATCTCGAGGGTCCGCTTCATGCGCTGCCGCTGTCGCTGGGTCTTGCCCGGAGCTTCATCGGCGAAAGGCTGGCGTTGCTGGGTGACGCGGCGCATGTGATCCACCCCATCGCCGGACAGGGCCTCAATCTCGGGCTCAAGGATGCGGCGGCGCTTGCCGAGGCCATCGTCGACCAGATGCGGCTGGGTCTTGATCCCGGAGCGGCCGAGGCGCTGGAGGCCTATCAGGCCAGCCGCCGTTTCGACACGGCGCAAATGGCGGTTACGACCGACGTTCTCAACCGCCTGTTTTCCAATGATCTGGGTCCGCTGAGAACCCTGCGGGATGTCGGGCTGGGCATGGTCAACCGCCTGCCCGGACTGAAGAATTTCTTCATCGGGCAGGCCGCCGGTACGGGGCCACGCATGCCGCGCCTGATGCGGGGCGAGGGCCTGTGAGTTTTTATCCCTCGCGGAAGCGGTAACCCACGCCGTAGAGCGTCTCGATCATCTCGAAATCATCGTCCACGACCTTGAACTTCTTGCGCAGGCGCTTGATGTGGCTGTCGATGGTGCGGTCATCGACATAGACCTGGTCATCATAGGCGATGTCCATCAGCGCATTGCGGCTCTTCACCACGCCGGGGCGCTGGGCAAGCGATTGCAGGATCAGGAATTCCGTCACGGTCAGCACCACCTGCTTGCCGCGCCAGGTCACGGTGTGGCGCTCCGGATCCATGCTGAGCAGCCCCCGCTCCAGCACCTTGGCATCGGCATCCTTGTTGATCGGCGCCATGTCCTTGGCGCCCACGCGGCGCAGGATGGCTTTCACACGCTCGACCAGCAGGCGCTGCGAGAACGGCTTGCGGATATAGTCATCCGCGCCGATCTTCAGGCCGAAAAGCTCGTCGATCTCCTCGTCCTTCGACGTCAGGAAGATCACGGGCAGATCGGATTTCTGGCGCAGGCGGCGCAACAGCTCCATCCCGTCCATGCGCGGCATCTTGATATCGAAGATGGCGAGATCGGGAGGATTCTGCTTCAGGCCGTCCAGCGCTGTTGCGCCATCGGTATAGGTGTTGATGCGAAAGCCTTCCGCCTCCAGTGCCATGGACACCGAAGTGAGGATGTTGCGGTCGTCATCGACGAGGGTAATGGTGGGCATAAAACTGCTTTCGGAAACCGCATCAGTCAGCGGCCACATGGCGCGTATGCGAACAAACGCTGTCCAAATTGTGGCAGAGCCTGCGTTGCTGTCAATCCCGAAGCCTGTTGTACGGATGTCACCAGAAGTCCGGCACCGCTTCGGCCAGAACAGCGCCGACACGCACGGGAGCGATCCTGATCGCCAGTCCTGTGCTGTCATCGGTCTCGACCGCCAGCCCACACAGGGTTCCGCGTCCTTCTGCCACCTCCAGACGCGAGCCCGGCGTCTTCTCCAGCCAGCGCCGGATGGGCTCATGGCGGTCCATGCCCAGAATGGATTCGTAGTTGCCGGTCATGCCCGCATCGCTCTGGTAGGCCGTTCCGCCGGGCAGGATGCGGTGATCCGCCGTCGGCGCATGGGTGTGGGTGCCGACAACGAGGCTGACACGGCCATCGAGGAAATAGCCCATGGCCTGCTTCTCCGAGGTGGCCTCGGCGTGCATGTCGACTACGATGGCATCGACCGCCTGCCCCAGCGGACAGGCCTCCACCTCGCGCTCCACCGCGCGGAACGGATCATCCACAGCGTCCATGTAAAGCCGCCCCAACGCATTGATCACGAGCAGACGTCGGCCGTTTTTCAGCTCGACGAGCGCCGCGCCGCGGCCGGGTGCTCCGGGCGGATAGTTGACGGGCCGAATCAGCCTGTCGTGGCGGGCGATGAAGACCATGGCCTCGCGCTGGTCCCAGGAATGGTTGCCCAGTGTCACCACATCGGCACCGGCGTCGAAAAAATCCTGCAGAATATCCTCTGTGATGCCGAAGCCTCCGGCGGCGTTCTCACCATTGACGATGGCAGCGTCGAGCTTCCAGCGGTCGCGCAGCCGGGGCAACTGCTCCTGCAGGATGGTCCGACCGGGGCGGCCAACGATATCACCGACGAAGAGGATGCGCATGGCGCTCAGTGCCGTGGCGGGCCTGCTGCGTCAACTCCCAGAGGATGCAACGGCCACCAAACCCAGCTCCGTTACCACCAGATCGAGAGGTCGGTCATGGGGCTCGGCGGGCACGTGGTCCACCTGCTGGAAACTGAAGGCGATGCCCACCGTCAGCAGCGGTTCGCCATCAACCAGCAGTCTTTCGATCACCCGGTCGTAGTGGCCCTGTCCCCAGCCGATGCGATGGCCGGCGGAATCGAAGGCAGCCATCGGCACCAGCAGGATGGCCGGGCGCTGGAGATCGGCGGATCCATCAGGCCCCAGCGTGCCGAAGCCCGCATCCACCAGATCGACGCCCTCGATCCAGCGACGGAAGATCACGTCGGGATGCTCGATCACTGGCAACGCAAGCGTGCGACCATAATGCCCCAGCAGCGCCATCAGCGGGCGCGGGTCGGCCTCTGATTTGTAGGGCCAGTAGCCCGCCACAGGGCCGCCAGGTCCGGAGGATACATGCGGGAAGGCGTGCCTTGCGAGATCGGCGGAAGCCATGGCACGCCATTCCGGCGAGGTGGCGTTGCGCTTTGCCAGAATGGCCTTGCGGATGGCGGCCTTGGACGCGAGGCTCATCCGGTGGCTCAGTTCGCCGTCGGGCGGCTCGCGTTGAACTGGTAGTTGATGAAGAACATGCTGCGGTCCGGCCGCTGCTGCGTGTTCAGGTTGGCAAGTTGCACCGTGGTCGGCACACCTTGCGGATCGGTGACGGTCCAGCGCTTGAGCTGGAAGCTCTCACCGTTGAAATGGATGCGGATCTTCGAGGTTCCAGCCACCGTGTTCTTGTCCTCGATGTCGAGGATGACCTCGTCCTTGTCGCGCCGCACGCCCAGGACCTTGGTGTCCCTGGCGATATCGATACGCTCTCCGACCAGGAATTTCAGCGGCGTCTGGTTGATGCCATAGACATCCTGCTGGGGCACGCGCTTGTCGATAACGGCCACGTTCGAGCCATCCGACACGACCTCCAGCTGGCTTGGCGGATTGTAGTCGAACCTGAGCTTGCCCGGGCGCATCACATAAAGCTTGCCCGCCCTGCGGCGGCCATCGGCACTGATCTGCGTGAAGTCCCCGATCAGGGACGCCATGCCATTGAGCGAACGGTTGATGCGCTCGGTCAGGATCTGCGGCGTTTCGGCGACAGCGGCGGCAGGCGCCGGGCCGGGAGCAGGCGTGGCCGCCTGCGGCAGGATCGGACCGGTCGATGGCGTGGCAGGCCTTCCCGCCGGACGCGTGTCGAGAGGCGCGGTCTGCGCCATGGCAGTGCCACCAAGGAGAAGAAGTCCGAGGACCAGACCAGCGCGTTTCATTCGATCTGCCAAGTTTCCTGCAAGCGTCATGGGTTCCGCAATTCTTGGGTTCCGCAAATGTCGATTCCACCAAGATGGGAACTCCGGTGGCCGAAATCTATGTCCAATTGACGGCTGATTTCGCCTCAATATGGTTTACGGAGCCTTAAATCAGAGCACCTTTCCCGGATTCATGATGCCTCTGGGATCAATCGCCTGCTTGAGCAGGCGCATCAGGTCGAGTGCAACAGGATCCTTGTAGCGCGGCAGGAGTTTGCGCTTGTGCTGTCCCACGCCGTGCTCCGCCGCAATCGATCCGCCATAGCGCGCCACGATATCGAAGACGGCGGCGTTCATCTCGTCGTAGAGCGCCATGAACGCGTGGCCATCGCCACCTTTGGGCTGTGTCACGTTGAAATGCAGGTTGCCATCGCCAAGATGCCCGAACGGACACGGGCGGCAGCCGGGAAACCTGTCCGCCAGCATCGCCAGCGTTTCGGTCATGAAGGCGGGAACGCTGGCGATGGGCACGGAAATATCATGCTTGATCGATGCGCCCTCGGTGGCCTGAGCGAAGGGCAGATCCTCGCGGATTTTCCAGAGATTCATGCGCTGGTCCAGCGATGAGGCCAGCACGGCATCCTCGGCTTCCCCCGCTTCGAAAGCACCGGCCAGCATCGTCTCGACCTTGTCCTGCAATCCTTCGGCATCCTGTGAGGACACTTCCAGCAGAACATACCACGCATGTTGTCCCGCCAGGGGATCGCGCACGCCAGCCCCATTCTGCAGGGCCATGTCAATGCCGATGCGCGGCAGCAGCTCGAAGGTCGTGACCGTTCCTCCAGAGCCTCCCTGCGCGCGCGCCAGAAGCTTCAGCGCATCATCAGGCGAGGCCAGCCCGACGAACCCCGTGACCCGGCTGCGCGGACGTGGAAACAGCTTCAGCGTGGCCGCCGTGATCACGCCAAGCGTCCCCTCGGAACCGATGAAGAGATGCTTCAGCTCGTAACCGGCATTGTCCTTGCGCAGGCCGGACAGGCCATTCCAGATTCGTCCATCGGGCAAGACCACCTCGATGCCCAGCACCAGATCGCGCGTGTTGCCGTAGGCGATGACGCCGGTGCCACCGGCATTGGTCGCAAGATTGCCGCCGATCATGCAGCTGCCTTCGGAGGGCAGCGACATCGGGAAGAAGCGGTCCACTTTTTCCGCCTCGGCCTGCAGGTTCTGCAGCACGACGCCTGCTTCCACCGTCATCATGTTGGAAAGCGGCTGCACATCGCGCACCCTGTCCATCCGGGCAAGCGACAGGAGAACAGCCTTCCCGCTCTGGTCCGGGATCTGGCCGCCGACGCCGCCGGTGTTGCCGCTCTGGGGCACGACAGGCGTTCCCGTTTCGTGGGCCAACCGAAGGATCGCCGCAACCTCCGCCGTGGACGAGGGGCGCACGAGCGCCTGCGCCTTGCCGGTGTACAGCTTGCGCCATTCGCTCAGATGCGGAGCCATCACATCGGGATCGGTGATGACATGCTTCGCCCCGACGATGCTCGCGAGCTTGGGCAGCAGGGGTTGGGAATTGGCGGAAGCAAGGACAGCGCGGCGCATTCTGTCCTTCTAGACTCTCCCGGCTAGCGTTGGAAGTCACCCACGAGCTCGATATGACGGCTCCAGGCGAATTGATCGACAGGCGTCACGCTGACGAGGCGGAAACCCGCAGCCTTCAGGATCAGGCCGTCGCGGATGAAGCTTTGCAGATCGCAGGAGACGCTGACGACGTGCTTCACCTTCGATGCCGCGATCTGGCGCGTCTGGGCCTCTGCACCGGCCCGCGGCGGGTCCATGACGATGCAGTCGAAGGCCGCCAGATCCTGCGGCAGCAGCGGGCGTCGGAAAAGATCACGCGTTTCCATGGTGATCGGTTTCAGGCCCTGGCGCCCGCGCACCGCGCGATCCAGCGCCGCGATGGCTTCCTTGCCGTCATCAGCGGCATAGACCTTGGCTTTTGCCGCCAGCCGCAGCGCGAATGGTCCGACGCCGCAGAACAGATCGGCCACGGATTTCGCCTTGCCGACGGCGGCGCTGACGAGATCGCCCAGCGCGTTCTCGGCCTCCGTCGTTGCCTGGAGGAAGGCGCGCGGCGGCAGGATCACCGGCGTTCCGCCGACATCGATGATAGGCGGTTTGCGCTCAACAATAACCGCCCGGTGGATCGATAGCCGGGCAAGATCGAGCCGGTTGGCAATCTCTGTCAGGCGCAGGCGCTCGCCATTGTCAGGCTCGCCGTGCCCGCGCACATCGACGTCGAGTCCGTTCTGGGTCGCGGTAATCTGCACGTCGAGCGGCTTGTTGCGCTTGGCCAGCGGGCCGGTGACGGCTCTGGCAACCGCAAAGACATCCTTCAGTTCGGGCACGAGGATCGGGCAGGTCTCCAGCGCCTGCAGATCATGGCTTTTCGCCGCCATGAACCCGGCAACCGGGCCCTTTGATCCGAAACGCACATGGATGACAGCGCGGCGCCGACCCTGCCCGTGGGCGATGATCGTGGGCTGAACCTCGACGGCAAAACCCTCGCGGTCCAGCGCGCGCTGCACGAGATCCTGCTTCCAGCGCCCATAGGCCGCAACATCCAGATGCTGCATGGCACAGCCGCCGCAGCGGCCAAACTCCGGACAGAAGGGTTCGGTGCGATCGGGCGATCGCGTGATGATGTCCGTCAGACGCCCGCTGCCATCGATCCGGACCTCTTCGCCCGGCAGCGCCATGGGCACGAAAACGGGTCCGCTGGCGGTGCGGGCCACGCCCTCGCCGACAGCACTGAGATGGTCGATTGTGAGAGTCTCGTCGGGCACTCAGCCGATATCCAGCGGCTTGGTTCCCGCCGCCTTGCCGTCCGCGCCCTGCGTGATGACTTCGACCTTGAGTTCGGCCTTCTTCAGCAGCGCCTCGCAATGCGCCTTGAGCGTGTTGCCGCGCTCGTAGATCTCGATGGACTGCTCGAGGGGCACATCGCCGCGCTCAAGCTGTCCCACGATCTGCTCGAGTTCCTGCAAGGCCTTCTCGAAGGGCAATGCCGCGATGTCCGGGGTGATCTTGGTGTCGGTCATGAACTGCGCCATACAGGATCATCCGGCGGACGCGAAGGGGGAAGGGCACAATTAACCCTTTTTTAACTCTCCCGAGGCGTTTGTCTTCAAAGCGTCGTAAATCAGGCGCTTCGGGCATTCCCGAAAGGGTCGAGCATGATTTTCGAATACAAATGCGTTTCCGGGCCAATGATTGTCGCCGTGCGCAACGCCAAGGCGCGCGATCAGGCGGTCAAGGCCTTTGAGGACATCATGAACGCTGAGGCGGCGGAAGGCTGGGAATATGTCGGCATCGACGAATTCCATATCTCCGAGCCACAGGGCTTCCTGTCCCGCAAGCGGGTTTTCGTTCCCTCCAAGATCCTTGTTTTCCGCCGGCCAAAGGCCGGGTCTGCCGTGGTCGAGGCCCTGAAAGCGCAGGCTGCCTCCCAGCCCGCACCGGCCGTTCCGGTCCTTCCGGTCGTCGCTGAGGACAGGATCGCCCCGATCACAGAGACACCATCGATGAAAGCCATCGCCGAGAAGGTCACGGCTTCGAAAATCTAGCGTCAGGCGGCAAGCCTCTGTTCCAGGCTGAACGGGCGGACTTCCACCGTCCGGCCCTGACGCGCGATCAGCACATGCCCCTGCGGCACTGGCGTCCATTGCTCGCGCGTGTCATCCAGCGGCTCCGACACCACCAGCAGATTGCCCGCCGTCTCCTTCCAGTAGAGCGTGGGAGCCTTGTTGTCACAGGCCCAGCGGAAGGCAATGATGTCGCGGCCATTCGTCATCGCAGCCGTGAATCGCAACGCTTCGCATACCGCGCAATCCGTCATCATGGCCTTGATGTCCGAGAGCGTTGACGTCATCGCGCCGACGGGGTCCTGCGCGGCGCCGCGGGCCATTGCAATCAGGAAGATCGCTTCCGAATCGGTTGTCCCCGCGCGGTGATCATAGGCGCTGTCGGGAATCAGGTTCTCGATCTTGCGGCGCAGATTGCCGTAACAACCGACTTGGCCGTTGTGCATGAACATGTGCTGGCCAGAGATGAACGGATGGCAATTGGCGCGGCTCGTCGCCGTGCCTGTCGACGCCCGGACATGCGCGAAAAACAGGCCGGAACGCACCTGCTCGCACAGCGCCCGCAGGTTTTCATCGGACCACGCGGGGCGCAACTCGCGATAGGCACCCGGTGCCGGGCGCTCGCCGTACCAGCCGATCCCGAAACCGTCGCCGTTCGTGCCGGTCTTGGCCTCGCTGGCGCGCATCGACTGGTCGATCAGGGAGTGGCACGGCTTGGTGACCACATCTTCCATGTAGATCGGCTGACCACGGTAGGCGACCCAGCGGCACATCGGCGAATCCCGTTGACGGGAGCCTGGAAGGCCCCTGCTTCGCCTGACAATGTCGCCCGGTCAGGATGAACGCAAGGTTAAAGCCGGATATTTGCCGACAAAAGCCGGTCAGCGTTTGCCGGCAGTCTTGACCGGAGCATCCGCATCGGCGGCCTTGGGGTCGATGCACTCGAAGTCGAGGCTTGCCCTTTTCGACGCGCCCCGCGCCTTGACCTCGATCTCGACCTTCGAACAGGTGATGTTCTCCAGAACGATCGGCCGGTTGACCCGGCCATCATCTCCGAAAACAAAGCCCAGAAGCGGTCGTGTTTCGGTCTTGCGCTGGCCGATGCGGTTGGTCGTCGTGATGTTGACCAGCGCGGTCGCGTGCTTGGGCTGGGTGTTCCTGGTACCCAGAAGCGTGACATTGAACATGATCGTGTTGACGGGCTCGTTAAAGACACCCTCGCCCCGCGGCAGGTTCACCAGACTGGGATTGCGCTGCGCCAGCACATCATCCGACAGCCTGCCCGAGCTTTCCAGATAGAAATGGGCCCGGATATCGCCGATGCGCACGTCCTGGGCCACCGCAGGAGTTGCCATCGCGCCCGCCAACGCTGCGAGAGCCCATGAATTACGCCACATCAATACGCCCCTATCGCCATTTTGGCGACCGTCTTGAACCGTTAAATGGGCAAAAATGCAAGCGCAAAAAGCAAAAATATGATCGAAATGACGGCTTTCTGAAAGTTATCATTAACTTCTCAGAGGCCAGCCCCCTGCTTGTCTGGCGCAACTGCAAGTGTTGTAATCGCCGCGGACTTCTGCGGTACCGGCTGCTTGTGGCTGCTGTCGGGGTGCCATCCCAGAACGCTCAGCATGAAGAAAAAGCCGACGACATAGGCCAGCACGACATGCCAGCCGTGCAGGATCCACCGGCCGACCGACTTGCCTTCCGGGAACATCGTGGTGAGCGCGACGCCCGCCGATGACCCGAACCAGATCATGGAACCGCCAAAGCCCACGGCATAGGCCAGCATGCCCCAGTCATAGCCACCCTGTTTCAGGCCGAGCGCGGTCAGGGGAATGTTGTCGAAGACCGCCGAGACAAAGCCAAGGCCAAGGGTTGTCTGCCACGACGGCACAGGCAGGCTCTCGACCGGCATCATGGAGGCGCATGCGACGAGCGCCAGAAGGAAGATCGTGCCCTTGAAGGTCTCGGGCATGATCGCCCAGTCAGGCCTGCGCAATGGCGATGTCGCGAGGATCACCAGCCAGACGGCAATGCCGATGACCGGCACCAGATCAAGCAGGTAGCGGGCTTTCTGGTTGGCATAGACATTGGACAGGATTGCGAAGGCCAGGATCAGGAACACGATCAGGACCCGGATCCAGTCGACATGCACGCCGACAGGAGCATCCTTCATGATCGGCGCATAGCGGTGCTGCTGAAATGCTGCGGGAATGCCGCAGACCACAAGCGCGACACCGGCCGCCACATAGGCATCGAGCACGCTGAGCGGACTGACGCCGTCGATCCACATCATCGTCGTCGTCGTGTCACCCACAACCGAGCCTGACCCGCCCGCGTTTGATGCCGCGACAATGGCGGCGAGGTAACCGATATGCACCTTGCCCTTGAAGACCTGGCGCGCCACGACACCACCGATCAGCGCCGCGGCGATGTTGTCGAGAAAGGCGGAGATGACGAAGACCGCGACCAACAGGACAAAAGCACCCTTCCAGTCATCGGGCAGATAGTTCGGCATGAGGCTCGGCAATTCGCTCATTTCAAAATGGCGGGAGAGAAGCGCAAAGCCCATCAGCAGCAGGAAGAGATTGGCCAGCGTCACCCATTCGTGCTGCATGTGCAGGGCGAGACCGACCAGTCCGGGCCCGAACTTGAAGCCGGTGACGGCCAGCTTGTAGAGCGTGATGGCGGCAAGGCCGCCAAGCGCCACGCGCAAGGTGTGGTTGTGAAAGACCGCGACACCCAGCAGCGTCAGACCAAACAGGATAAAATCAAACGGGATTCCGAGAACGCTCGGAGATGCCGCGGGCACCGCCGCATCGGCGGCAAAAGCCGGTGACACGACGAGCAGGAAAACGGCGGCAGACAGGCCCAGAGCTGCGTCCCGAAGGAATCTGTCCCAGCACATCATCAACGCCCCCTCAACCCCGTATCGCCAGTCCCGTGAACAGTGCGGTATCAGCGGCAGGACGTGCAATCAAGCCGGGCCTTGCCGGGAATCGACTCTTCCGGATTGCGGGGACGGTTTCCTATTTCACGCTGCTTGCGGTGAGCGCGAATGATCCGAAGGTGCCCGGAACCGAAAGACTCCACAGCACGGTTCGGGCCTGATCGCCGGAGCGCGCGAAAACGACGCTGGCGGTCCTTGGCTGCGCGGCGCTGCCCTTGTCGGTGCGATGACCGGAGACTGGCGTGAGCGTGACCTTGCAGGCGATCGCGCTGTAGCCGTCGGGAAGTCCAGGCATGGTGCGGCTCTCGACCGGCGTCCCAGCCATGGTGAAGCGTGCCTGTCCGGTGAAGATTGCGTGGGATTTCCCGCAGACGCCTTCGGGCTGCATTGTCCCGCCGGGCCGGACAAGCTGGCCGAGAACGGACAGCGGATCGACGATGCCTGTCTTGTGGGCCTCAGTGACGGGGACCCGGACAGCCTTGAGGCTTTCGGGAATGCTGGCATCAAGAGCTGTGACCCTGTTCCCCGCAAGCGTCATAGCGATCCGGCCCGGTCCGCGGTCGTTCTTGCCATCGTAGGTGAAGCTGCTGTTGCCCGGCGCGCCCTGCGATACCAGCCGGGCGGTCGAGCTGTCCTTTCCCGAGCCGGAGACGCTCTGCGCCGTGACGCTCCCCGCTGCAATCACCGCCGAGGCATTCATGCGCCCGAGATTGAACGGGCCGCCGGCCCTTCCCGCGATAACGACTGCGGTGCTGGTGCCATTGGGTGTCATCACCATCGTGGCCGAGCCGACCGGCAGGCCGGCCAGGCTCATCGTGTAGCTGACGGTAGTGGGCTCGCCAGCCATGGCGCCAACACTCAGACCGATGACAAGAACGGGAACCGAGGCGAGACGGAGGATACTCATCGACAGCTCCAGAAGCGCGGGTTGCACGGGGCAAGGTTTGCACGTCGAATAGAATGATTCCCCTGAACGCTTCTTGAAGAACCTTGGCAGAATTGCGTCAGGCCGTCGGCAGGCGGTATGTCCTGAACTGGTCTCGCAAGGTCGTTTTCTGGATTTTTCCTGTCGAGGTATGGGGAATCTCCGGAACGAAGGCGACATCATCGGGCATCCACCATTTCGCGATCTTGCCATCGAGAAACTGCAGGATAGCGGACTTGTCCTCCGCCATGCCGGGTTTCAGTACCACGATCAGAAGCGGTCGCTCATCCCATCGCGGGTGGGCAACACCGACGACGGCGGCTTCAGCCACTGCGGGGTGCCCCATGGCCAGGTTCTCGATGTCGATGGAGGAAATCCATTCGCCGCCCGACTTGATGACATCCTTGGCGCGGTCGGTGATCTGCATGTAGCCATGCGCGTCCATCGTGGCGACATCGCCGGTGTCGAAGAACCCTTCCTCATCGAGGATATCGGCGCCATCGGCCTTGAAATAGGCCCGGGTGACCGCTGGCCCCTTGACCTTGAGCCTGCCGAAGGTGGTTCCGTCCCATGGCTGGCTCCTCCCATCGTCGTCCGTGATCTTCATTTCGACCGAGAAGGGAGGGTGGCCCTGCTTGACCTTGAGATCATAGAGCGCGTCGCCGTGCAGCGCTGCGGTCTCGGGCTTCAGCGAACAGAACGATCCCAGCGGCGAAAGCTCGGTCATGCCCCAGGCATGGGAGACCGTCACGCCGTGCCGTGTCTCGAAGGCCTCGGTCATGGCGCGCGGACAGGCCGAGCCGCCAATGACGACACGCTGGA
>JANMFA010000464.1:0-2397 GCA_031377545.1 Hyphomicrobiales bacterium
CGAAGCAATCCAGTACAACATTTCCAACGCACTACCGCTTGAAGGCTCGCACTGGATTGCTTCGCTGCGCTCGCAATGACGATGTGATGACATTTCCGCCATCCCCCGCTAATCCTGCCCCATGTCCATCTTCCTCATCTTCGTAGGTGGCGGCATCGGCTCCGTCCTGCGCTATCTGACCGGAACCGCCGCCACCAAGGCCTTTGGTGCGTTCACGCTGGCAAGCGGTTGGCCCTGGGGGACGTTTCTCGTCAACCTCATCGGGTGCTTCATCATGGGGCTCTGTTTCCGGCTTTTGCCGGTGCCGGATGACGGTCCGGCCAATGCGCGGCTTCTCCTGATGACGGGCGCTCTTGGCGGGTTCACGACATTTTCTGCCTTCGCGCTCGATTCCGCGCAGCTCTGGATGCGGCAGGATACCAACGGATTGCTGCTTTATCTCGCCGGAACCTTCGCTTTCACGCTTTTGGGCGTTGCGCTCGGGCTCTGGATGGGCAAAGCCTTCGCGCCATGAGCGGTGTTTTCATCAGGACGGTTGGACGCGACGAGGGCGGTATGCGCCTCGATCGCTGGTTCAAGATCAATTATCCCGATCTCGCCTTCGGGCACCTGCAGAAAATGCTGCGGGGCGGGCAAGTGCGCGTCGATGGCAAGCGCGTTAAGGGTGATGTCCGCATCGAGGCGGGCCAGCAGGTGCGCATCCCGCCGCTGGGGCCGAAAGGCGACGGCGGACCGGAGCTTTCAGTGGATAGGCCATGGACGTCTGCACGCGATGCTGAGGCTGGCAGTGCCGCACCGAAATCCACCACAGGCCGCCGTCTCCAGCCGGGAGAACCCGGATACAGCCGGGGTGGTGAGATCCGCGGCACGGATGGCGACTTCCTGCGCTCGCTGATCATCTACGAAGACAAGGACGTTTTCGTCTTCAACAAGCCTTTCGGCCTGGCAGTGCAGGGTGGCTCCGGCCTCACGCGCCATATCGACGGCATGCTGCCCGCGCTCGCCTCGCTGCGCGGCGATATCCCCCGCCTTGTGCACCGTCTCGACCGGGATACGACCGGCGTGCTTGTGGTTGCGCGCTCGCGCAAGGCTGCGGCGGATCTGGGAGCATCCTTCCGGGCGCGCTCGACCAAGAAGATCTACTGGGCGCTTTGCGCCGGTGTGCCGCGCGTCAAGCAGGGGCGCATCTCGACCTTCCTTACCAAGGGCGAGGACGAGCACGGCGACCAGAAGATGCAGGTAGTGAAGCAAGGCGGCGATGCCACGCATTCGCTGACCTATTATGCCGTGGTCGATCAATCGGCGCAGAAGCTGTCGTGGCTGTCGCTGCGGCCCGTTACGGGGCGCACCCACCAGCTGCGCGTGCATACGGCGGAGATGGGGCATCCCATCGTCGGCGACCCGAAATATTTCAATGTCGAGAACTGGGAATTGCCCGGCGGCATCCAGAAGCGGTTGCATCTGCACGCCAGGCGCATCGTGATGCCGGGACCATCCGGCCAGACACTGGACGTCACCGCGCCTTTGCCGCCGCATATGCAGCAGACGTGGAACTTGCTCGGCATGGATTCCAAGCAATATGACCCCATCGAGGATGCGCCCGAGAAGTGAGGGCAGTGTCCATGCGCAGATCAGGCCAGCGGGATTGCGTGTTGCGGGATGGCATGGCGCGCCTTAAATCCCTTGGCAGCATCAGGGTTGTTTCATGACCGTTGTCCTCGATCTCCTCTCCAGGCCGCGCCATCCGGAAAAGGCTCACCGGCCCGACAGCGTTGTTCTGCGCAAACCCGACTGGATCAGGGTCAAAGCACCGGGTTCGCCCAAATGGGCGGAAACCAACCGGATCGTGAAGGAAAACGGCCTCGTCACTGTGTGCCAGGAAGCGGGCTGCCCGAACATCGGCGAGTGCTGGGAGCAGAAGCACGCGACCTTCATGATCATGGGCGACACCTGCACCCGCGCCTGCGCCTTCTGCAACGTCAAGACCGGCATGCCGCAGGCGCTGGATGCCAAGGAGCCGGAGCATATCGCGATTGCCGTCGAGAAGCTCGGCCTCAACCATGTCGTGATCACCTCGGTGGACCGCGATGATCTGGCGGATGGCGGCGCGCAGCATTTTGTCGAAGTGATCGAGGCGATCCGCGCGCGCTCACCCAGGACGACCATCGAAACCCTGACACCGGATTTTCTGCGCAAGCCAGGTGCCATCGAAACTGTGGCACGGGCGCGACCGGATGTGTTCAACCACAATCTCGAAACGGTGCCGTCGAAATATCTCAAGGTGCGCCCCGGAGCGCGGTATTTCAGCTCGTTACGGTTGCTCCAGCGCGTGAAGGAGGTCGATCCGACGATCTTCACCAAATCCGGAATCATGGTGGGGTTGGGCGAGGAGCGGAA
>JANMFA010000467.1:0-2652 GCA_031377545.1 Hyphomicrobiales bacterium
GGCATTCTGTGCGGGCGCTGACCTCACGCCTGAAGGCGGTGGGCAGGTGTTTTCCGATCCCACGCAGGTCGACGACCTGTCCGATGCCCGCGTGCGTGACGGTGGGGGGCTGCTGACGCTCAGGCTGTTTGAATCGAAAAAGCCGCTCATCTCCGCCTGCAACGGCGTTGCCGTGGGCGTGGGCGCGACGATGCAGCTGGCGATGGACATCCGCCTTGCCAGCAGCACCGCGCGTTATGGCTTCGTGTTCGCTCGGCGGGGGATCGTGCCCGAGGCCGCGTCGAGCTGGTTCTTGCCGCGCCTTGTCGGCATCGCGCAGGCGCTGGAATGGTGCTACACTGGCCGCATCTTCGATGCTGACGAAGCCAAGACGGGTGGGCTGGTGCGCTCCATCCATGCACCCGCCGCTCTGCTACCCGCCGCCCATGCGCTCGCCCGCGAGATTGCGGACAACACCTCGGCGATTTCGGTCGCCATGACGCGGGCGATGATGTGGCGACTGTCCAGCGCCGATCACCCGATGGAAGCGCACAAGATCGACAGCCGCGCGATCTATCGCCTGAGCCGCGCGGGCGACGCGAAGGAGGGGATCGCCAGCTTCCTCGAAAAGCGCGCACCCAGCTATCCCGGCAAGGTCAGCGCCGACATGCCAGATTTCTACCCCTGGTGGGACGCGCGCCCTTATGAGTGAGGCGGCTGGCGATCTGGCCGGGTTCCTGCCGTACCAGCTTTCGGTCGCTTCTAACGCGGTCAGTAGCCTGATTGCCGAGCGGTATCGCAAGCGCTTCGGGCTGAAGATCCCCGAATGGCGGGTGATGGCGGTGCTGGGCGATGCGGGCCAGATGACCCAGCGCGCACTGACCGCCGCGACCGTGATGGACAAGGTCGCGGTCAACCGCGCGGTCAAGGTGCTGGAAGAGCGCGGGCTGATCGCGCGGGTCCCCAATCCCGAGGATGGCCGTTCGCACCTCCTGGCGCTGACGGGTGAGGGCCGGGCGATCCATGCCGAAGTCATGCCGCTCGCCCGCGCGACCGAGCGTGAGCTGCTGGCCGATCTGGCGCCCGGCGATGAGGAGGCGCTGCGACGTCTGCTTGCGAGCCTGCGGGCCCGCGCCATGCGACTTGCGCGCTATACGGATGAAGGGCCGGAGTAGGGATAATCCCACTCCGGCCCTTCGGGGGTTGGCTCGGTTGTCTCGTTGCTATTTGATCAGGTTGTCCGAGATCGAACAGGCTGCTGGACCAAGAATAACCACGAACAGCGTCGGCAGAATGAACACGATCAGCGGCACGGTCATGATCGCAGGCAGACGCGCGGCCTTTTCCTCGGCGCGCATCATGCGCTCGTTGCGGAATTCGGCCGAGAGCACACGCAGCGCGGACGCGAGCGGGGTGCCGTAGCGTTCGGTCTGGATCATGGTCGTCACCACGCCTTTCACCGCTTCCAGATTGACGCGGTAGGCGAAGTTGTTGAACGCCATCTTGCGTTCGTTGAGGAAGCTCAATTCGATCGCGGTCAGGGCGAATTCGTCGCCCAGTTCCGGATAGGCGCGACCCAGTTCCTTGGCGACGCGGTTGAAGGCGGCGTCCACGGTCAGACCGGCTTCGGCGCAGATCACCAGCAAGTCGCGCGCGTCCTGCAGGCCCTTCTGGATTTCCTTGGTGCGCTTGCTCGCCTTGTTCTTGAGGTTGATCTCCGGTCCTTTGTAGGACAGGAACACGGCGCCGCCGAACACGGCGAGGCGCTTTATCGGACCCCAGTCGGGCCAGAAGTCGATCCAATAGATCAACAAGCCCAAGATGATGCCCACCACCACCGGAAGGATCGCGCGGGCGCCGATGATCAGCACCGCGAGTTCTTTGTTGCGGTAGCCAGCGTGCGCCATCTTCTGCTGGATTACCTTGATCTGGCTTTCCTGAAGCACATTTAGGCGGCCAAGGCTGTCCTTGACGCGGTCAGTCGTGTCGGTGCGGCGTACCAGACTTGTGCGCTTCTTCGACGCCGAGGTGACGATCCCGGCCTTCAGCTGTTCTCGCCGCGCCTCAAGCGCTTTGACGCGCTTGGCCATCGGATCACGGATCGTGACCGCAGCATAGATCGCCAGCATCACGGCAAAGGCGGCCAGGCCAGCCAGCAGCGTGCCGACGAGGACGACGTCGAAGCCAAGCAGGGTCGGGCCGGTGGGTTGGTTGATCATGATGTTTTGCCCCCCGCCATCAGATTTCGAAATTGACCATCTTGGCCATCAGCAGCACGCCCACGCCCATCCACACGCCGGCACCTAGGCCGGTGACGATCAGGCGATCGTCGGTAAAGAAGTTACCCATGTATTCCGGGTTGATCGCGGTGATCGCACCGAACACGAGGAACGGCAGCGAACCGACGATGTAGGCCGAGGCCTTGGATTCCGAGCTCATCGCCCGGATCTTGAGCTTCATCTGCGCGCGCTGGCGCAGCACGTTGGCGAGGTTCGACAGGGTTTCGGCAAGGTTGCCCCCCGTTTCGCGCTGAATCGCCAGAGTGATGGTGAAGAAGTTGAACTCGGCGATGCCCAGCTTGTCGGCGGTATCCTGGAGGGCGTCCTCCATGGTCTTGCCGACCTTGATACGGTCGATCACGGTCTTGAACTCTTGACCAACCGGGCCGGGCAC
>JANMFA010000476.1:0-7561 GCA_031377545.1 Hyphomicrobiales bacterium
GTAGCAGATGATGCGGATATCGTTTCTGGCCAGCGCCTCGAGACTGCGATCCAGCTGTCGATGGAAGCCTTGGCCTTGCCGCCCAGACGCTTGACATCGTCCGGGATCGGAATGCTCTCGACCACTGTCCAGCTCAGCGGCGTAATGCCGGGCCTTGTCGTCTCGATCAGCGCCTTCCGCTCCGCAACCTGGCGCTCGGTCCAGGCCTCGCCGATCGGAATGTCATGCAGCGCCGTGACGATCTCGGACGCTCCCGCCTGCCGGATATGATCGAGCGGCACCGGATCATTCGGACCAAACCAGCGCCATGCCTGCCGCAACATCGAAAGCCTCCTGTCAGAAAAAATAGTCGGGGAATTGCTGACGCAGTGCAACCACATCCGGCAACACTGCTGACAAATGATCGTCCAGCGCTGTGCGTGCTGTCTCCCTGTCGCCGCTGCGGATTGCTGCAACAATTGCCTGGTGCTCGGCCATGACACTGGCCATACGTCCGGGTGACGGCAGCGTGAGGCGGCGGCAGCGGTCGATCTGGGTCTTGGCCTGCTGTGCCACACGCCAGATTCCGGGGTGACCGGAAAGACCGGCAATCGCCTCGTGGAAGGCCTCATCGGCCGCGTGAAAACCATCGCGGTCGTCAAGGCCCGCCATAGCCTGTTGCCGCGCAATCAGGCGGTCGAGACCTTCAAGACCGGCGGCAGTCGCGCGCTCCATCGCCAGTTCCAGCGCGGCCCGCTCCAGCGCCTTGCGGATCACCACCGCTTCCGGCAGCGCCGCCACAGGGATTCGGCTGACGAAGGTGCCGGATTGCGGAAAGACATCCACCAGTCGTTCCTCGGCCAACCGGATCAGCGCTTCGCGCACCGGTGTGCGGCTCAAGCCGAAGCGTTCCGTAAGTTCTTTTTCGGAAAGCGGCGTGCCGGGTGGAAGGCTGAGATCGAGGATCGATTGCCGGAGATGCGCCAGAACATGCGACGCCGCTGTCGGTCGGACGGGGCGCAGTTCAATCGTCACTCGGCCTTCTCCCTGGCGTCCCATTCCGACGCCAATCCTGCGCGGTTCCAAGGGATACGCAGGTTTGACATACTAATATATTAGTGTATCCACAAGCTGTCTTTCGCCGCAGGCAATGGATCAGGATAGCGATGGCTTTGCACCCGGACAGGCTCTTTCCAGCCGATGAGCGCACCCGCGCTATCGCACGCGAGCTGTATGCCGGTGTAAAGTCAGCCCCCATCGTCAGCCCGCACGGCCATACCGAGCCGGTGTGGTACGCGAAGAACGAGCCTTTTCCCGATCCGGCGTCATTGTTCGTCAAACCGGACCACTACGTCTTCCGGATGCTCTGTTCGCAAGGGGTGCCACTGGAAACGCTGGGCGTGCCGCGCGTCGATGGCGGACCGGTCGAGCAGGATCCCCGCGCGATATGGCGGATTTTCGCCGCGCATTGGCATCTTTTCCGTGGTACGCCGACCCGGCTGTGGTTCGAGCAATCACTGGAAGATATCTTCGGCATTGCCGAGCGGCTCACATCTGCCAATGCCGACAAGCTCTATGATCTGATCGCCGACGCGCTTGGCACACCCTTTTGCCGCCCGCGTGCGCTTTACGAACGCTTCGGCATCAAGGCGATTTCGACGACGGACAGCGCGTTGGATGACCTCTCGCATCACGCCGCTATCCGCGCTTCGGGCTGGAAGGGCCGCGTCCTGCCCTGCTATCGCCCGGATGCCGTCGTGGACCCGGAGTTCGACGGCTTTCGTGCCAATGTCGCCCGGTTGGGCGAGATCACGGGCGAGGACACGAGCGGGTGGCGCGGCTATCTTGCAGCGCACCGTCAGCGACGTGCCTTCTTCATCCGGCACGGCGCCACGGCGACCGATCACGGCCATGCGACAGCGCGCACGATGGACCTGCCGCAGGCCGATGCCGCAAGACTTTTCAGCCAGGTCATGGCTGGACCGGTGACGGCGGAAGAGGCCGATGCCTTCCGCGGCCAGATGATCACCGAAATGGCAAGGATGAGCCTCGATGACGGCCTCGTCCTGCAGCTTCATCCTGGTTCCTACCGCAATCACAGCGCATCGCTTTTCGCACGCTTCGGACGTGACAAAGGCGCGGATATCCCGACAGCGACGGACTATGTCCGGGCGCTGAAGCCGCTGCTCGACGCCGTCGGGCATGATCCTCGCCTGAATGTTATCCTGTTTACACTGGATGAGACCGCCTACAGCCGGGAACTGGCACCTCTAGCTGGAGTTTACCCCGCGCTGAAGCTCGGCCCGGCCTGGTGGTTCTTTGATGCGCCCGAAGGCATGCGCCGTTTTCGCGAACTCACGACCGAAACCGCCGGGTTCGCCAACACCGTCGGCTTCAACGACGACACGCGCGCCTATCTCTCGATTCCTGCCCGTCACGACATGGCACGCCGCTCCGATTGCTCGTTTCTGGCGCGCCTTGTTGCGGAACACAGGCTTGATCTGGACGAGGCGCACGAACTCGCCATCGATCTTGCTTGGCGGCTGGCGGAAAAAGCCTACAAATTGTGACCCTAACCGGACGAAGCGCCGGACAACTGGAGGAGGAAAGACCATGACGACCCGACGTTCAATCCTGACAACGACACTTGCCGCTGCCGCGCTCTCACTCGGCATCGCGGGTGCCGGCGCGCAAACCGTCACCCTGCGCTCGGCTGATACCCATCCCGACGGCTATCCCACGGTCGAGGCTGTCAAGTTCATGGGTCAGCTCATCGAGCAGCGCACGGCTGGCCGCTTCAAGATCCAGATGTTCCCGTCCTCGACATTGGGCCAGGAGAAGGACACGATCGAACAGACCCGCTTCGGTGTGATCGACATGAACCGCATCAACATGGCGCCGCTGAACAATCTCATCCCTGAGACAAATGTCCCCGGCCTTCCCTTCGTGTTCCGCTCGGTCGATCACATGCGCAAGGTCATGGACGGACCGATCGGCGAGGAAATCCTCAAGGCCTTTGAAGCCCATGGCATGATCGGACTGGCCTATTACGATTCAGGAGCGCGATCCTTCTACAATTCCAAGCGCCCTGTGACGAAGCTTGAGGACCTGAAGGGCCTCAAGATCCGCGTGCAGCAATCCGATATGTTCATCGCGCTGGTGAACGCGCTGGGAGCCAATGCCACACCGATGCCCTTTGGCGAGGTGTTCACGTCACTTCAGACCGGTGTGATCGATGGCGCGGAGAACAACTGGCCATCCTATGAATCGACCCGGCATTTCGAGGTTGCCAAGCACTACTCCAAGACCGAGCATTCGATGACGCCGGAAGTGCTGGTGATGTCGAAGCGCGCCTGGGATCGCCTGTCAGATGCCGACAAAGTGGTGTTCCGCACGGCGGCGAAGGAATCCGTCCTGAAGATGCGCGAACTGTGGGAAGCCCGCGAAAAGGCCTCAGAAGCTGCTGTGCGTGCGAAGGGTGCGATGATCACCGATGTCGACAAGAAGCCGTTCATCGACGCGATGAAGCCGGTCTATGACAAGTTTGTCACCGACGCCAAGCTGAAGGACCTGCTCGCCCGCATCCAGGCCGTGCAGTAAAACCGATCCGCATGGGAGCCTCACCCTCAGCCTGTCGATGGGCTGAGGCTCCACTGCTTTTGCCCGTAATACCTTGATCCCTTGGCAAGCCCCGGCAATTGGCAGCAACCCATCATCATTGAAAAAAGGCTTCTCCATGCAAGCCCTCGCCCAGTCACTCGCGCGTTTTCTTGCGCCGATCAGTCGAATTTCGCTCTGGATCGCCGCTTCTGGCCTGATTGTCATGACGGTGATGGTGGCCTGGCAGGTCTTTGCCCGGAAGGTGCTGAATGACAGCCCCAGCTGGACCGAGCCCGGCGCGTTGCTGCTGATGAGCTGGTTCATTCTGCTGGGCGGTGCGGTTGGCGTGCGCGATGGCGAACACATGGGGTTCGAGATCGGTCTGCATTATGCGCCAGCGCCCCTGCGCTTCGCGATGAAGCTCACCACCCATGTGCTGATCGTCCTCTTCGGGCTCTACATGACTGTTTACGGCTGGCAACTCACGGAGAAAACGTGGGGGGCGAAGATGGCA
The DNA here is from genome assembly GCA_031377545.1 of Hyphomicrobiales bacterium. GTDB lineage: Bacteria > Pseudomonadota > Alphaproteobacteria > Rhizobiales > Beijerinckiaceae > JADCCX01. Next base: position 4,094 of record JANMFA010000476.1, read on the forward strand.
GGGATCAGCATTCCTCAGGGCATGGACTACCTGCCGCTGGTCGTGGGTGGCGTCCTGATTGCGCTCTTTGCCTTCGAGAACCTGGTCAATCAGCTGGCCAGGGGGGCCGATACAGTCGTGAATGCACCAGGCGCGCCTGCGTCAGCTGCGGTGGAGTAGCACGATGGAACTGTGGATACTCTTCGGCTCCTTCACCGTCCTTCTGCTGATCGGGATGCCGGTGGCGTTCTGCCTTGGCATCTCGTCGCTGTCGACAGTGCTCTATATGGGTTTGCCACCCGTTATCGTGTTCCAGCAGATCAACAGCGGCATGAACGCCTTTTCGATGATGGCGATTCCGTTTTTCATTTTTGCAGGCGATTTGATGATCCGGGGCGGCATCGCGGAACGCCTCATCAATTTTGCCGCTTCCATGGTCGGGCATGTGCGCGGTGGTCTGGGGCAGGTCAACGTCGTGACCTGCACGCTTTTCGGCGGTATCTCCGGATCTGCGGTGGCTGATGCCTCGGCGGTGGGCGGAATCATGATCCCGCAGATGAAGGCGCGGGGCTATGATGCTGATTATGCAGTGAACGTCACGGCAAACGCCGCCATCATCGCCCTGCTCATTCCGCCGTCCCACAACATGATCATCTATTCGCTTTCGGCGGGTGGAAACCTCTCCATCGCAGATCTTTTCACTGCGGGCATTGTGCCAGGTCTGATGCTGTGCGGTGCCCTGATGATCGCGGCCTATGTCGTCGCCGTGCGGCGCGGCTATCCCGCAGGTGTATTTCCGGGCATGCCGACCGTGTTGCGGACACTTGCGATTGCAACGCCCGGTATCCTGCTGATCGGCATCATCTTTGGCGGCATTCGCTCAGGCTGGTTCACGGCGACGGAAAGCTCCTGCATCGCGCTGATCTATTCCCTGCTCGTTGCCGCGTTTGTCTATCGGGAACTCGGCTGGCGCGATTTTCTTGAGGCCACACAAGGCGCAGTGCGAACAACGGCGATGGTGTTGCTGGTAATCGGGGCCGCAGGCGCGTTTGGCTGGCTGATGGCTTTCCTGCAAGTGCCACAGACAACAGTTGCCGCCATGAAAACGGTGTCGGATGATCCCTACACGGTGCTTTTGATGATCAACGCCATCCTGCTGGTGCTGGGCACCTTCATGGACATGGCACCGATGATCATCATCTGCACGCCGATCTTCCTGCCCGTCGTCACGGCTTTTGGTGTGGACCCGATCCATTTCGGTGTCATCCTGATCCTGAACGCCGGGATTGGATTGAATACGCCGCCCGTCGGTTCGGTGCAGTTCGTAGCCTGCGCGGTCGGCAAGATATCGATCGGTGAATCCATGAAAACGATCTGGCCGTTCTATGGAGCATCTGTCGCTGTCCTCCTGCTCGTTACCTATGTTCCGGCGTTCTCGCTCTGGCTGCCGTCGGTGTTCAAGTGACAGATGTGAGACTTTCCCTGACGTCGCTCTCTTCGGTGCCGGAAAGCGTCAGCCGCCCGTCCTACGACATCGCTGCTGTCACGCCGGGGATCGTGCATCTGGGTGTCGGGGCATTCTACCGCGCGCATCAGACTGTGATGACCGAAGCCGTGCTCGCCGCAGGCGATCTGGATTGGGGGATCATCGCCGCCAGCCTGCGCAGCGCTGATACGCGCGACGCGCTGGAGCCCCAGGACAGGCTCTACACAGTCTCGGTCAAGGCAACGGAAGGCGAGACGCTGGCGGTGATCGGGGGAATCCGATCCGTGATTGTCGCGCCAGAGGATCCGGAGCGGCTGGTTGCAGCCATGGCTGATCCTGCGATCCGCATTGTCTCGCTGACAGTGACAGAGAAGGGTTATTGCCACGACCCGGCGACCGGCACGCTGAACGAGGCGCATCCCGATGTCGTGCATGACCTGACCAACATCGAACGCCCCCGCTCCGCTCCCGGCTTCATCGTTGCGGCCCTCGTCCGCCGCCGCGTCGCAGGGCTGGAACCTTTCACGGTGCTGTGCTGCGATAACCTCCCCGCAAACGGACGGACAGTAAAGCGCGTGCTGGTGCGCATGGCGGAACTGCTCGATCCGGCGCTTGGCGCATTTGTCCGGGACAGCGTCGCCTGCCCTTCCACGATGGTGGACCGCATCGTGCCGGCAACAACGGATGCTGACCGCGAACGGATTTCCCGCGCGCTGGGTGTCCGGGATGCCTGGCCGGTGATAACGGAGCCTTTCACCCAATGGGTGATCGAGGACAACTTTCCCCAAGGGAGGCCAAGATGGGAGTGTGGCGGCGCGCAATTCGTCCGCAACGTCGAGCCTTTCGAGCATATGAAGCTGCGGTTGCTCAACGGAGCGCATTCCACCCTAGCCTATCTGGGATCGCTGGCCGGACACGAGACTGTGGCGGCGGCCAGCAATGATCCGCTGTTCATCGCGATGCTTCAGGGACTCTGGCGGGAAGCGATTCCGACACTCGTACAGCCCGAAGGGCAGGATCTGGCGGCGTATTGCGATGCGCTGCTGGAGCGCTTCCAGAACAGGGCGATCCGGCACCTGACTGCGCAGATCGCCATGGATGGGTCACAGAAATTGCCACAGCGGCTGCTGGGGACGATACGTAACAATCTCGAGGCAGGAAGGCCGATCCGGCACCTGTCACTGGGGATCGCGGCGTGGATGCGTTATGTCACCGGAGTCGACGAGAAATGCGCGCGGTTCGAAGTGCGCGATCCGCTCGCTGCCCGTCTGCAGGAGGTTGTGGCAGCGGCTGGTACCGATATTGCCCGACTTTGCGATGGACTGCTGGAAATCGAGAGCATTTTCGGCAAGGATTTGCCGAAAAACGCCATTTTTCGGCCTGCTGTCCTCGGCCACCTTCAAACGCTGTTCCGGGACGGTGCGCAACAGGCAGTCAGAATGGTTGTGCAGATCTGACAGCAAAAAGCCCGGCATGACGCAGGGCTTTGATGCACATCGCGGACAGGGCAGATCAGGCCATCATGCGTGCAGTGACGATGCTGTCGGGGTTGCGCACAGGCTCGCCGCGCTTGATCTGGTCGACGTGCTCCATACCTTCCGTGACCTTGCCCCAGACCGTGTATTGCTTGTCGAGGAAGCCAGCGTCGCCAAAGCAGATGAAGAACTGCGAGTTGGCGGAATGCGGGTTCTGGGCACGTGCCATCGAGCATGTACCGCGCACATGCTTCTCATCGTTGAATTCGGCGCGAAGATCCGCGTAGTCCGATCCGCCGGTACCGGTGCCAAGCGGACAGCCGGTCTGTGCCATGAAGCCGTCGATCACACGGTGGAAAACGATACCGTCGTAGAACTTCTCACCCACGAGCTTCTTGATATGCGCGACATGGCCGGGGGCCAGATCAGGACGCATCTCGATCACAACCTTTCCCTTGGTGGTGTCGAGGATCAGGGTATTTTCTGGCTTGCTCATGCCGACAGGTCCTTTTTGGGCTGGAAAATGTA
>JANMFA010000384.1:0-18284 GCA_031377545.1 Hyphomicrobiales bacterium
CAGCTCAAGAATCTGCGCCTGTACCGTGACGTCGAGCGCAGTGGTGGGCTCATCGGCAATCAGCAGCTTCGGACGGCAGGCAAGCGCCATGGCGATCATCACGCGCTGGCGCATGCCGCCGGAAAACCGGTGGGGATATTCGTTGAAGCGCGAGGCGGCGGCGGGAATGCGCACGGTTTCCAGAATGCGCAGCGCCTCGGCATTGGCCGCCTTGTGGTCGAGCCCCCGGTGGTAGCGCAGCGTTTCCGCAATCTGGAAGCCGATGGTCAGCACCGGGTTCAGGCTGGTCATCGGTTCCTGGAAGATCATCGAGATGTCATTGCCGCGCACGCCGCGCATCGCGTTCTCGGGCAGCTCCAGCAGGTTGCGGCCACCTTGCAGGATGCGCCCCTCGATCCTGCCGTTCACCTCTGGCACAAGGCGCATGATCGACAGCGCCGTAACGCTCTTGCCGGAACCGGATTCACCCACGATGGCGACTGTCTCTTTCGGCGCGATATCGAACGAGAGATTCCGGACGACGGGCCGCCAGACACCGTTGACGCGAAACGATGTGGTCAGGTTCTCGATGCTGAGGACAGGTTCTGGCAATGCCTCAGTCATTGCTCGCCCTTCAGCTTGGGATCGATGGCGTCACGCAAGCCGTCGCCCAGCAGGTTCAATGCAAAAACAACGACGAGGATGGCGAGCCCCGGCATCATCGCCAGCCAGTAGGATTCGAGGATGTTCTCGAACCCCTCGCGGATCATGCCGCCCCAGGTGGGTGTCGGCGGTCTGAGACCCAGACCGATGAAGGCGAGCGATGCCTCGGTGCGGATCGAACTGGCGGTCCACAGCGAGAACATGACGAGGATCTCGGCTGCGATGTTGGGTAGGATATGCACGAACATGAGGCGCGCGTCCGAATATCCGAGTGAGCGCCCGGCTTCGACGAATTCCCGCTCCTTCACGGCAATCGTCGGTGCTCGCGCGATCCGGGCAAACGATGGTACCGAGGTGAGCGCGATGGCGATGATGATGTTCATCAGCGACGGTCCGAGCATGGCCACGATGATCAGGCCCAGGATCAGCGAAGGAAAGGCCAGCAGGATATCCATGACCTGCATGGTGAGCGTGTCAAAACGCCCACCGTAGTAGCCTGCGACAATGCCGATGAGCGAGCCCAGCACCATGGCAAAGAATGTGGCTGCAATGCCGATGATCAACGAATAGCGCGCACCGTGCAGGAGGCGCGAGAGGATGTCGCGGCCATAGTAGTCCGTTCCGAGCCAGTAGGTCGCGGACGGGCTCTGGAGCTTCGAGAAGATATCCTGCTCGATCGGGTCATGGGGTGAAATCCAGGGAGCCAGAATCGCGAGAAGGACAATGACCAGGAACAGGCCCAGCCCGACCCATGACGTCTTGTTCGTGTTGAAGGCCTGCAGCACTGCTGCGGCGAAGCGGGTGAATCCTGACGTTGGCGATGGGGAGGCTGTCGTTGTCATTGCAGCTTCACCCTGGGGTCCGCGACGCCATAGACCAGGTCCGTCACCAGATTGATGGCGACCACCAACAGCGTGTAGATGACCATCATGCCCTGCAGCATTGTGTAGTCCCGCTGGTTCAGGGCCCCCACGATGAGCTTGCCGAGGCCAGGCCGGTTGAAGACAATCTCCGTCAGCACGGAATTGCCGATGAGCACGCCGAGATAAAGGCCGACAATGGTGATGATCGGGATCAGCGCATTGCGCAGTGCATGCCGCCACACCACGGCGGCCCACGGCACGCCTTTGGCGCGGGCCGTGCGGACATAATCCTCTGACAGCACCTCGAGCATGGCCGAGCGTGTCCCGCGCGTGATGTATGCCGCCATGATCAATCCGAGATTGATGGCGGGAAGGACAAGGGACTGAAGCCATTGTGTCCAGCTGCCACGCTGGCCGCTGATCACCGGGAACCAGCGCAGCTGGATGGCAAGGCCAATCAGCAGGAGAATGCCGGAGACGAAGGCGGGAAATGACAGCCCAAGCAGCGATGCAATGCGGATGGCATAGTCGGTAAAGTGATTGCGGTTGACGGCGGCCCATACTCCCAGCGGAATTCCGATCGCGGCACCAATGAGCAGGGCGAAAACCGTGAGCTCCACGGTCCAGGGCAGGACGCTCAGGATCTCCTGGATGACCGGCCTTCCCGTCACCAGCGAGACACCCCAATCTCCCCGCACTGCGCCGGACAGGAACTCGGCGTATTGCACCAGCAGGGGCTGGTCGAGGCCAAGCCTTGTCCGCATGGCCGCCACCGTTGCCGCATCCGCCTGATCCCCCAGAATGACCTGAGCAGGGTCTCCCGGCAAAATGCGCACGATCAGGAAAATGATCGTGAGCACCGCGAAGAGAGTTACGCAGGCGAACCCGAACCTGCGAACCAGAAATGCCGTCACGCTTGGTCAGCCGTCACTTGGTGAACTTGCTTGTCTCGAGCACGCCTGGACCGAGATTCAGCGCTCCCTTGATGTCGTATCCGAGGTCAAGGCCGTCCTTCAGCGCCCACAGTTGGAGGGATTCGTTGACCGGAACGGCGCAGACCTCGTTGATGATCTTGCGCTGCGCTTCCTGCCACAGCGCAATCTGCTTGGCCTTGTCGGGCTCGCTGCGCGCCGCGTCGATCTCGGCATCCGCCACCTTGCAATGCGAGAAGTTGGTGACGCCTGTTGGCGTGCCGACCGTCGCGCGGGAATGGAAGAATTGCGAGAGATAGACATCCGCCACCGGGAAGCGCGCTGCCTGGAAATGCACAACCTGGCTCAGGTTCTGGCGAATCTGCTGATGGAATGTTGCATGTTCCACCGGCGTGATCTCAAGCGTGATGCCTGCACGGCGCAACTGTGCCTGCACTGCTTCCATGAATGTCAGCATGCCCGGCAATGTGGTGTGGATGGTCTTCAGTGTGATGCCGTTGGGAAAGCCGGCCTCTGTCAGCAGATCCTTCGCCTTCTGGATGTTGTGGGGCAATAGCGGTGCATCGGCCAAGGTGCCGAGATAGCCTGTCGGCACGACAGACACGGCCTGCCGTGACACATCGCGTCCGCGGAACTGGTGGATGCCATCGCGATCAAGTGCATGGGCGACAGCCTGGCGGACCTTGATGTTGTCGAGAGGCGGCATCGTCGTGTTGAAATGGACGACCGACATTTCGGCCGGGTTCATGGCGATCGCCTTGACGCCGGGCGTCTGCTTCAGCCGGTTGAAGCTGCTCTGGTCCTGGCGGGCGTAGAGCATGTCCAGCTCGCCCGACTGGAAGGCCAGATCGCGCGCGGCATCGGACGGGATCAGGCGGAAGTTGATTTCCCGCAGCACCGGTTTTCCTCGGAAATACTGGTCGTTGGCGACAAGCTTGCCGAATTGCTGCGGCACATATTCCGCGAAAGCGAACGGACCGGTGCCAATGGGGCGGCGGCGGAAAGCTTCGTTCCCCATCTGGTCAACAGCGGCTTTGCAGACCATCTGGCCGCCGTGATAATTCATCACCACGCCAAGAAGGCTTGGAATCGGTGCCTTCAGCGTGATCTTGACGGTGTACTTGTCGGGTGCCTCGACACTGTCGAATGCGCCGTAGTCAGACGAGAAGGTCGACGTTTCCCGCGTGGCGGCCCGTTTCAGCGAGAACACCGCATCAGCCGACGTGAATTCTCCAAAATTGTGGTGGCACTGCACGCCCTTGCGCAGGGTGAAGGTCCAGACCTTGCCATCAGGCGACGATGTCCAGCTTTCGGCCAGATCCGGTTCGATCTGGTCCGGGCTGATCTCGCCGGGCTTCAGTCGTACCAGGCCGTTGAAAATCTGTTGCAGGAAGCTCTTGCCGGGCGTCGACGAGTTCATGTGCGGGTCGAGCACGCCCGCATCGGCAGAAGCAAGACCGACGTTCAGCGTGGTCTTTTGGGCCAGCGTTCCTTGGGAGCCAATAACGGACAACGCGAAGCCCAGGCAGCCTGCAATTGCTGTGGTTCTTTTCATGGTATTCTCCCTCGACCCTCCGCTGGAAGATCTTCCCGGGCAGAGTGTTCCAAGATCGGGCTCCAAATGCAAGCTGCAACTGCGAAGGACCGTTGTCCTCAAGCCTTTCGGGCATGCGATCGCGAAAGCGTCGGGGTGCCGATAGCGGTGACGGTCAGCCGCGCCTCTTTCGTGCAATCGCCGCGACGGTGAATATCTCGAAGAGCATCTGCGCGGCCGCCTGAGCGGTGTTGGTGGTGGAATCATACATCGGTGCCACCTCCACGACATCGCCCCCGATGATGTTGAGATCAACGCATCCCCGCACAAGCTCCATGGCCTCGCGGGTCTGCAATCCCCCCGCCTCGGGCGTTCCGGTGCCTGGTGCAAAGGCGGGGTCAAGGCTGTCGACATCGAAGGAAATGTAGGTTGGACCGCCGCCAACGATCGCACGAATCCGGCTGAGCGTTTCTGCGATGCCCAGGCGCATGAATTCCTCGGCGTGGATGACGGTCATGCCGCTGTCATAGGAGAATTCCCAGAGGTACTCGGCATTGCCACGAATGCCGATCTGGATCGTGCGTCTGGGATCCAGCACGCCCGCCAGAACCGCCTCGCGGAACGGGCCGCCATGATGGAATTTGGTGCCCTCGTAGGGGCCGCTGGTGTCAGCATGGGCGTCAATATGCACCATGCCGACCGGCCCATTCCTGCCGATGGCCTTCATGATCGGGAGGGTGATCGAGTGGTCGCCGCCAACTGTGATGGGTGTCACCCCCGCATTGTGGACCTTGGTGTAGAAGGTCTCGATATCCTCGTGGCTTTGTTCCAGCGAATACCGTGAACGGAACGGTACATCGCCGACATCCGCCGCTTTGACATCAGCCATGGCCACCGTCTTGTGCACGTGGTGATAGGGGCCGATCCGCTCGATGGCGCGCACCGCACGGGGTCCGAGCCGGGCGCCTGCCCTGTTGGTGACACCCAGGTCCATTGGCACGCCGACAACGGCAAGGTCGAGCCCGCCGAAGTCCTCCAGATCAGGCGCATCGGTGCGCAAGGGAAGGTCCAGAAAGGTCGCAATGTCGGCATAGGGCTTGGTGCGCCGGTCGCCCTTGAACAGCAGGTCCACGACCTTGCGGAACTCCGTGTTCTGGACTTCGGCACCCGATGCCGAAGCGTATTTCTCGCGAAGACGGCGGAGTTCCTTCTTGTCCATGTCAGTGCACGTCGTCCTTCTCAGTGAACCTGTGTCACCGTCAGCGGCTGGATGTTGCGGGTGGGGTGCCGGACAGCAAGATCAGGAGCGATCCGTCTCTCCGCCACGGCCACGATGCGTGTCAGGATGAAGTTCAAAAAGAGATAGATCGCACCCGCGACCAGAAATATCTCGACCGCGCGGAAAGTCTCCGAGATGAGTTTGTGGGCAATGCCGGTGATTTCCATGAGCGTAACGGTGCTTCCCAGTGCCGTCGCCTTGACCATGAGAATGACCTCGTTGCCATAGGCGGGCAGGGCCTGCCGCAAGGCGATGGGGCCAATGATCCTGCGGTAGAGCGTAAAGCCGGACATGCCGAAAGCGCGCGCCGCCTCGACCTGCGCGGCGGGCACGGATTGCAGGCCGCCCCGGATGATCTCGGCACCATAGGCGGCAGTGTTGAGGACCAGCGCAAGAAGAACGCAATACCAGGGACTTCGGAAGAACCACCAGAGATCCAGCTCCTGGAGGAAAGGCCGGAACTGCCCCAGTCCGTAGTAGATTAGGAACACCTGCACCAGCAGAGGAGTGCCGCGAAAAACAAAGACATAGATGCGTGCGAGCCAGGCCAGCGGCATGAACCGTGAGCGCATCGCGAACCCCAGGAGAAGCGCGAAGACAAGGCCGATGGACACAGACAGAACGGCGAGTTGCAGCGTCAGCGGCACGCCCGCGAGCAGCCGCAGAAATGTTGCCCAAAGGAAGGAGAAATCCATCAGATCCTCCGCATGCCGACAAGTACGCGCTTTTCCGCGCTCTGGAAAACTGCATAGGAGAGCGTGGTGAGGATCAGATAGAAACCTCCCGCGGCGAGGTAGAAAATGAACGGCTCCCGCGTGGAGCCCGCCGCGACATGGGCCTGTCTCAGGAGATCATTGAAGCGGACTTCTGGCAGTGAGATCAGCTGGAACAGATCAATGGACGGCAAATGGACGGTGAGACCTATGACCGCCACCAGCGCGCTCTCCTTCAGCACGAGCTGCCAGACATTACCGAGGCCCGGCAGTGCGAATCGCAAGACCTGCGGGACAATGATGCGTCGCAGCTTCGTGGGTGGGCTCATTCCACAGGCCGTGGCGGCTTCAAGCTCGCCCGGTGCGATGGCCTGGTAGGCACCGCGCAGCACTTCCGTCTGATAGGCTCCGTTGACAAGGCCGATGGCCAGTGCCGCCGTGACAAAGGCTGGCATGCCGACAAAGCCGGTGTGGCCGAAAAGGCCCGCAAAGGCGGACAGGCCAGCGCTGCCGCCGAAATAGAAGAGGTAGATGACCAGCAGATCGGGGATGCCACGCAGAACAGTCGTGTAGGTGTCGGCGATCCCACGGGCAACGCGGGACCGCGAGAGCTTCGCGGCTGCCGCCAGCGTCCCGAAAACGGACCCGACGGCGAAGCCTGCGATCGCCACCAGCAATGTCAGGCCGGTGGCGAAGGTCAGTTCATCGAGCCATCCCGTCGGCCCCCAGGCGAGGAGGGACAGCATCGTGCTGCTCCCGCGCCGTCATCGCCTCACGATTGCGGCGTCATGTCGATCTTGAACCACTTCTTGGTCAATGCGGCGACAGTGCCATCAGCCTTGGCGGCAGCGATCGCCTTGTCGAAGGCTTCACGCAGATCGTTGTCCTCCTTGCGCAGGCCGACCGCCACACCACGCCCCAGAAGACCGCCATTCAGGGCGGGGCCGACGATCTCCATGTCCTTGCCCGTGGGGGAGGCGATGGTGGCGGCAAAGGCCGAATGCGAGGCGAAGAGGAAATCGACGCGTCCTGCCGCCAGATCAAGATCGTGCTGTTCGGTTGTCTTGTACTCGCGCACCTCCGCAACAGACCCCTTGAGGAACTCGTTAACGAAATTGGCATTCGTCGTGGACACCTGCACGCCGACGATCTTGCCTTTGACCGCAGCCTTGATCGCTTCAATCGCCTTGTCAGCCTCTGCCTTGCCCGTGGTCAGGTTGAACTTGCCGGTCGGCAGAGGTGCGGCGAACTTTGTGCTCTTCAGCGCCATGATGCCATGCGGGCCGGCCGCATAGGCCTGCGAGAAGCTCATCACCTCCAGACGCTTGTCCGTGATGTTCATGCCGGCCATGACCGCGTCGTACTTCTTTGCGTTCAGTGAGGGGATGATGCCGTCCCAGTCCTGCGCCACGATCTCGCAATCGAAATTGGCCCGCTTGCAGAGGTCCGCGGCCAGATCCAGCTCGAATCCTTCCAGCTTTCCGGCAGCATTGACGAAATTCCATGGCGCATAGGCGCCTTCTGTCGCGATTTTCACCTTGCGGTTCTGGGCATGACCGGCAGTTGCCGTCATGGCGAGAGAAACCGCCGCCGCGGCAGCCAATGCGAGCTTCAAGACCTTCATGATTCAATCTCCCTTGATGTCCGGATCACCAGGCGTCGCCGCCGTGGCGGGATGCCCCCGAGGGGTGAAATGAAGCAGGGATCACGCCGCTTGGGAAGGGGATTGTTCGGCTGCCCCATCCGGTCGGTGGACGAGCGTGACAAGGACGAAGGAGAGATAAAGCAGCAGGTACCATGAGCCGAGCTTGCCAAGGGACACGAGTTGCCATGCCTTCTGGCCGGGATAGAGCCATGTTCCGGTCATCGTGCCCACATTTTCCGCAATCCACAGGAAGATCGCTGTCAGCAAGGCGGCAACCACGAGCGGCATCCGGAATGTTTGATCGGCAGGGCGGAAGTGGATCATGGTCTGCCAGTAGAGCGCAATGGTGGCCGCGAACAGAATCAGGCGCATGTCCGGCCCGTAGTGATGGCTGAAAAAATTTCCATAGATCGCCATGGCCAACACCAGCGTCATCCAGAACGGCGGGTATGGCACAAAGCGCATGTCAAAGAGGCGGATGGCGCGCACCATGAAAGAGCCGACGGTCGCATACATGAAGCCTGTGAAGAGGGGCACGCCACCGATCCGCAGGAGGCTTTCCTCGGGATAGGTCCATGAGCCCATCTTTGTCTTGAACACTTCCATCACCGTGCCGATCACGTGATAGATGAAGACGATGAGCGCCTCCCTTGGTGTTTCAAGCTTGAGGGCGAGCAGGCCAATCTGAAGCACGACGGCGGCCAGCAGAAGAAAGTCGTATCGCGCGAGGGTCCATTCCGGAGACCACGCCAGCCTGGTGCCGATCAGCAGCAGCAGCATCAGTCCAGCATAGAGCGACGCCCAAGCCATCTTGAGGCCGAAAGCGACGAACTCGTAGGCAAAACCCGGCAAGCGGGGCTTGAGCAGGAGCGCAAGCCGCTGCTCGACGGGCGTCCAGCCGACATGCGTGAGCGTTGGTCGCGGCTGTTCGGCGCTGGCGTTCAATAGATAGTCCGTTCCATCCGCGCCGGATATTCCGCCTCATAGGTCGCGGCATCGAAGCCGGAATCGATCCTCTTCATCATGTCGCCGATGGAAGGCAGGCTCTCACGCGCGACATGGCTGGACTGATCCCAGAGTTTCGAGCGGGCCAGCGCCTTCTGGCATTGCGGATAGGCGCTCTCCACGCTCACCTGGATGAGGCAGAGCGGCGGGTTGCCGCGCATCGCGAAGCTTTCACACAAGGCCCTATCGGTTATCAGCGTGGCACGTCCGTTGACGCGCATGGTGTTGCCGACGCCGGGGATCATGAACAGCAGCGCGATCCGGGGGTCTCGAATGATATTGCGCAGTGAATCCACCCGGTTGTTGCCGCGCCGATCCGGGATCAGCAGAGTCTTCGGGTCGGCAACGCGCACGAAGCCCGCCGGATCACCGCGCGGCGAGCAGTCGAGGCCTTCTGGCCCGGATGTCGAGAGGATGACGAAGGGCGAGGCCTCGATGAATCTGGCGTAATCCGCGTTGATATGGTCGATTTCCTTCAGCAGCGACGTCGGGTTGATGGGCGCATAGAGCGCTTCGAGGTCGGTGATGGTGCTGATGCTGGTCATGGTCACCTCAACTGGCTGGCCAGAAACTGGCGACAACGTTCGGATTTCGGATTCCCGAAGACTTCGGCTGGCGTGCCGTCCTCCTCAATCACGCCCTGATGCAGAAAGATGACGCGATTCGCCACTTCCCGCGCGAAGCCCATTTCATGCGTTACGAGCAGCATCGTTCGGCCCTCCTCGGCCAGCGCCTTGATTACACGCAGAACCTCGCCCACCAGTTCGGGGTCCAGCGCCGATGTCGGCTCATCGAAGAGCATCACCCTGGGCCGCATGGCGAGCGCGCGGGCGATGGCGGCGCGCTGCTGCTGGCCGCCGGAGATCTGCGAGGGATAGGCATCGACCTTGTCGGCGATGCCGACCTTGGCGAGCAGCGCCTTGCCTTCGGCGATGGCCTCGGCGCGGGGGCGCTTCTGCACATGGATCGGTGCCTCGATGACGTTTTCCAGAATGGTCAGATGCGACCAGAGGTTGAAGCTCTGGAACACCATGCCGAGCGAGGTGCGGATGCGGTCCAGCTGCTGGCGATCCGCCGCTTCCCTGCCGCCCGATTTAGCAGCCCGCATGGCAATGGCCTCGCCCGCAACCGCGACGATGCCTTCGTCTGGCATCTCAAGCATGTTGATGCAGCGCAGCAGCGTTGACTTGCCGGAGCCGGACGAGCCGATGATGGCGATGACATCCCCGTCCTGCGCCTCAAGCGAGACGCCTTTCAGCACCTCGTTTGCTCCAAAGCGCTTGCGGATGTTGGTGAGGGATACGGCGGGAACTGCTGTCATCATCCCAGTGTCGGGCGGCAGTGGCGTTGTGGTCAAGAGCCTAATCCGCGACCACCTTGTAGCGCTGACCGGCAAAAACACGATCGCTCACCTGCAGGCCGTTGAGCACACGGAAGCGGTCCAGCTTCGGCTCGTCGCTGGCCATGCGCGTGGACAGCGTTTCCGCCGTATCCGCGCCGCCCGCTGTTACCAGCGCGATGCGCTGCGGCTTCAGCCTGGCCGCTTCCTGAGGCGTGAGGCGGCGGAAGCTTTCCGCGGATTGGCGAAACTGCGCTTCCACCATCGGTGTCATGTCGCGCGACGCGTAGGTCAGACGATAGGTCTGGCTGCCGGTACGGATCGCGAAGATGCGGTAGGTCCAGCCATCACTTTTTGACAGGCTGGAGGCAGCAGGCTGTCCGCCGATGGTCAGGGCCTCGACATCGGTGGCGGCTGCGCCCTCGATCAGCCCACTGCGAACATAGGCTTCAAGGTTGGCGGAGCCTTCGGCCTTGACCTGATCGAAACGCATGGCCTTTCCGCCTTCGGGCGAGAAGCCGACAACGGCCTCCTTGCTGTTCTCGATCACAAACCCTTCGGGTGCAGTGAACGTGATGCCGAGCTTGGGATGGCTGAAGTTGAGGCCCCTGACAAAACCCTGGGCAGAATCATCGGCGACAGTCACGCCCTGCACGGCAAGGAGATACCGGTTGCGCTCTGCCTCACCCATGCCGGGCGCGCCGATCTGCCGTGCGGCCAGCGTGGCGAGCTGGATGCGCTCGGGTGCGGCGGGATGGGTGGCGGTGATGTCCATGCCCTGCGCGTTGGGATTCACACCCAGCAGCGCCGCGCGGATGGCCGTGGTACGGCCGAGCGAATCGAGGAAGCGTGTGGCACCGTAGGGATCAAATCCAGCGCGGGCAATGATGCGGACGGACAGCGCATCGGCTTCCAGCTCCTGCTGGCGCGAGAAGCTGGCGATGGCCACTCGCCCCTGCACGTTCATGGTGCGTGCGGCTGCCGCGTCCTGCAAAACGTCTGATCGCACCCGGTCAACCAGCGTTGCGGTGCGCTCCAGTTCCTGCCGGTCGACGGCGTGACGCGTGATCACATGCGCCATCTCATGCGCCAGAACCGATGCAATTTCGGACGTGTCGTTGGCCAGTACCAGAATGCCGCGGGTGATGTAGATGTTCCCGTTGGGCAGCGCGAAGGCATTTACCACGGGGGAATTCAGGATTGTGACCTGATAGCGCTCGGACGGACGCTCGGTTGCCTGGCCGAGTCGGCCGATGATCTCGTTCAGGAGGGTCTGCGCTTGCGGCGCGCGATACTCTCCGCCAAAAGCTGCAACCAGCCGCTGATGCTCCCGCGACGAGGCGGCATCCAGTGCTGTTGTGCGCGGAGCAGCGGGCGGCAGGGTTATCGCTGACTTGTCCTGCGGAGTCGGACCAGCCTTGTCCGTGCTGAGCGGATCCGTGATGCAACCGGCCATGACAAGCAGCGCGCCGGCGAGAAAGACCCGGGTGCTCATCGGGGCGGTTCTGGAAATGATGCCTTCAGGCTTCAACGCACAATCTCGATCTGATCCACGGTGACGAGAGGAATCACCCCAGCGTTTGTAGCGCTTCGGGTGCCTCTGATCGTGATGAAATGACCACGAAGCTGCGCCACGTCAACGCCTGCGTCCCTGAAACGCTTCAGATGCCGCTTCTGGACCAGCCCTGACACGCGCTCTCCGGCAGGATCGAACAGGGAAATGAAATGGGCGCTGCGGCCATCGCCGACCCGCCCGACACGGCCACTCACCCGTGCGAAGCGGCCCGGCTCAGCAGCAGGGCGCGGCAACTTTGACTGGACCAGGGCCTCTGCCCGGGTCAGCAGGGGCCAGCACCCGGCAAGGGTCGCTTCCGGGCGTGCCAGAGCCACGCCTCGGTCCAGCAGCCGCAGTTGCAGCCAGTCCGACGTGCCATCTGCTCCAGGTATGAAAACGATGGCGGGAAGCCGTGACCAGCGGTCTTTCTCGTCGCTCAGGAGCCCGACGCTGACAGTTTCGCCTGGCCTTGGCCAGTATTCTCCCTCGATTCTGTCCAGATGGAGCCCCGCCAGCCGGATCCTGCGCGAATCGGACAGGATCAGATCACCTTCCGGCGTGACCCGGTCGAGTGTCACCTGCTCGAGCCTTGCTGGTCCGCATTCCGCTGCGATGGCTGATGCGGACGCAGCGAGACATCCCGCCGCAAAAGCGATCATGCCTGTCAATCGTGCTCCAGAATGCCGCATCGCGATATTCCCCGGCGGAAAGGGCTATGCTACACGCCTTCCCGTGGTTAGTCCCGGTAGCTCATCAGGATAGAGCGCAAGTTTCCTAAACTTGAGGTAACAGGTTCGAGTCCTGTCCGGGACGCCACAGCATCATTCAGAGACGTTCGCAACCGGCCAGAAATGGCCGGTTTTTCATTGGTTTAACCTATTTTTGTATCCACTCTCGTTCGCTAGTATCCGTTGGCAACCAACAAAAAAGTTGGTATATTTGTTGGAACAGCAGCGGTTTTGCCAAAGGCGCTACCAACTATGCCAATCACAGATGTTGCCATCCGCAACGCCAGGGCATCCGAGAAGCAGGTGAAACTCTCCGATTCCGGGGGCCTGCAACTCTGGATCATGCCGAACGGATCGAAGCTCTGGCGTGTCGCCTATCGTTTCAGCTGCAAGCAGAAGCTCTTGGCGCTTGGTGCATACCCCGCTGTTTCGCTGGCATCAGCACGGGAGGGGCGTGACGACGTTAAGGCGCTTCTGGCCAAGGGTATCGATCCGGCTGCCCAAAGGCGTCGCGACGAACAGGCCAGCACGGAAGCCAATGGCAATACCTTTGCCAAGCTGGCAGCGGAAGTGCTCGACAAGAAACGCCGGGAGGGCAAGGCGAGCGGGACACTCGCCAAGCGGGAGTGGTTCTATCGCCTTGCAGCGCCAGACCTTGGGCCGCGCGCCATCCGCGATATCAACGCCGCCGATGTTTTGGCCGTTCTGCGCAAGGTTGAAAGCAGGGGCCTGATTGAAACAGCGCACAAGCTTCGCGCCAGCATCGGGGAAGTGTTTCGCTATGCCATCGCGACACAGCGGGCGGATAATGATCCGACCTATGCCCTTCGCGGTGCGCTACAATCACCCGTCACGACGCACCTTGCCGCAATCCTTGATCCTAAAGAGCTTGGTGGCCTGTTGCGGGCGATTGAGGATTTTCGGGGACAACCGACAACCACCGCCGCGCTGAAACTGATGGCGCTGCTTTTCCCCCGGCCCGGCGAATTGCGCTTTGCGGAATGGAAGGAATTTGATCTCGACAAGGCCGTCTGGACCATCCCGGCCAGCCGGACAAAGATGCGCCGCGAACACCGTGTGCCCCTGCCACCCCAAGCGCTCGTCATCCTGAAAGAGCTGCACCCGTTTACCGGCCATGCGGCGCTGGTGTTCCCCGGCCTGCGCAGCGTGAAGCGCCCGATATCTGAAAACACCTTGAACGGTGCGTTGCGGCGAATGGGCTATTCACAGGGTGAAATGACCTCGCACGGTTTCCGCGCCGCTGCTTCAACCCTATTGAACGAAAGCGGCAAGTTTTCATCCGACGCCATCGAAAGGGCGCTGGCGCATCAGGACGCCGATGCCATCCGCCGCGCCTATGCCCGTGGCGAGCACTGGCAAGAGCGGGTGACGATGATGCAATGGTGGGCGGATCATCTCGACGGGTTGCGCGATGGAGCGAAGGTGCTGCCGTTCGACAAGCGGGCGTGAGCGATCAACTTTGACAATTCGTATTCATTCGGATACATTCACCTATGTTCACTCTCATTCGGTCATCGCTGTTTGACGGGTGGCTGGCATCACTGGCGGATCAAAAGGCCAAGGCGCGCATCTTGGCCAGACTGGCCAGCGCGGCCCTTGGCAACTTTGGCGATTGCGAGCCGGTGGGTGAAGGCGTCTCTGAAATGCGGGTTCATCACGGACCCGGATACCGGGTGTATTTCATCCGCAAGGGCGCGACCGTCTATCTGCTGCTGACAGGTGGCGACAAGGCCTCGCAGCGGCGCGATATCAAGCGGGCGAAAGAAATGGCGAAGGCATTGAAGGAAACAGAAGCATGACCGTCACCTATGCGCCATTTGATATCTCGGATTATCTCGATAACGACGAAGTGATTGCCGAATACCTGACAGCCGCGTCGCAGGATGCAAACCCCGATGTGCTGCTGGCCGCCATCTCCCATGTCGCCAAGGCAAAGGGCATGACACAGGTGGCGAAGGACGCGGGGCTTGGCCGCGAAAGCCTCTACAAGGCGCTGTCACCGGGCGCGCATCCCCGGTTTGAAACCATCAGTGCCGTGCTGCGGGCGCTGAATGTTCGCATGGCGGTTGTGGCACGTTAATGACTTTATGGGCGGATCATCTCGACGGGTTACGGGATGGCGCAACGGTCATCTCCTTCGCCAAAGGTGGCGCGGCATGACGCGCACTATCCATCCAAAGAAAGTTCGCCTCGATACGCCTGCCAAGCGCTTGAAACAAATAATCGACGTTGCGAGGTCCCCAAAGATGCCTATGCCCTACGTCGGTTTCGCATTGTTGGGCCGCCTAAGCATGGATCACTATGAACTGTCGCCGGATGAAAGGGCAGCCGAAATAGAACGTCTCCGGATCGACGTAGAGAATAATGAGCGACTTTATGCGCAACAGATTCGGTCAACTTCCGGAAGGGCCTTGGCTGCTGAACTTGCAACCAAGCTAACTGGCGAGCCATCAATCGATGGCGCAACCGGACGTGCTTTTGAAGCATTCGGGTTAGATCCAGATGATCCGATGAATTGGCGCACGTTACTTGAGCACCTGGCTTCAGTGCTATTTCCGCCCGCACTGACAGCTGGACGCAAGCGGGAATGGGACGGCAAACGATACTATGAGCTTCTATGCAATGTTGATGATTTTGCCCAACGCAACCCGAACCTCTCGCGAGCTCGCGCCTTTGAGCACATCGCAAAGAAAGAGGGCTTGCGTTCGCGAGATGAAATAGGAAAGCGGGTCGCTGCATTGAAGGCCGCGTATCGAAAGGCGTTTGATCCGAGGCAAAATTCTTGGCTCGATTGGGAACTTGGTAGATTGGCCGCTGAACTCAAGCTGGCCGAAGGGCAGGCTGCCGAATGGAAGCAATCCTTCGCGAAGAGATTTGTTGAGTTCGATCTAAAGTATCGCCGCGAGGCGACGGACGGGGAAACAAGTGCGTCATCAGTTATTTCCCCAAAAAGCAATCCGAACGACGGGTAATAATTGTGCGGTGACTATTCCTTACCCAGTTCGATAAATATCGGTCCATCTGTCCGCCGAGGAGTTCGGCCAAACAGGAAAGGACAGACTTGAATGCCCCCAATCCCCATCGACCAAACGTCCCTCTTCGCCATGACCATCGCCGACGTTACCCGTCGCACTGGCATCGGGCGCACGTCTCTCTTTGAGGCAATCCGCCTTGGCAATTTGCGCGCCGTGAAGGCGGGCGCTCGCACGCTGATCAAAGCGGAAGACTTGACGGCGTATCTCGACAGCTTGCCCGACGCCCGCGCCGGTAAGGCCGCCTGAAATGAAGCGGGCCGGAACGGCGCTGTAACGCCACCCGGCCCTTCGTCGAAGCTCCCCAACAGGAAATCCAACGCATGAACTTTAACAGAAACCCCGTTTCGGGGAAAGGCGAAGCTTTGTCTTTCGCGACCCTCCCGCTCTGGCAATGGGCCGCCGCGAAGGCTGTCCCTGCCCAATCCCCCGTCAACCGCGCCGTCCTCCGCATCGCGGCGCAAGGCCGCATCTCTCTCCCCCATGCCGCCGTTGTCGCGGAACTGATGGGCATCACCATGGAGGCCAGCCAATGACTGCTACTCTGAAAAAGACGTTCCCCCGCGTGCTGGCCAAGGTGGACGGTGACGACGGCCAGTACATCCGCGTCAATGGTCGCGATGGCGCAACGCTGGTCAAGCTGGTGGAGAAGGGCCGCCGTGGCTTGCGGGCCTATGATTTTCCCGGCGGCCCTCCCTTCCGCCTTCCCGCCTATATTCACGATCTGCGCAAGGAAGGCCTTGTCATCCGCACGGAACGCGAAGAGCACGCGCCCGGCATGCGCCACGGCGTGTTCTATCTCGAAACGCCCGTGACCATCCTTGCGGTGGATGACGGCGCGCTCCGGAATGGCAGTGACGTATGAACGCCATCCCCGAACCCGTCACCATTGCAGAGTGCCCGCGCAACAGCCGGGAGACAATGCGCGTCCGGCTTGATACCTATCAAGGCCGCGCCGTCGTCGATTGCCGGTCTTGGTATGCCGGGCCGGACGGCGCGTTTTGTCCTGGGCGTTCCGGCCTCACGCTTGGCGTGAAGCATCTTCCCGCGCTGGCCAGCGCTCTTGCCTTGGCTTTGGAAGAAGTCCGGGCGCGGGGGCTGACATGACGATGCGCCCTCCTGACTCTCAGGCGGGCCGGAGGCGGGGAGAAATCCCCGCCGCTCCACCGCAGCCGCAATGTCGTCTTTTCCCGTGGCGGGCTTCCGAGAGTCGCGGGAGGGCCGGACATGCCTAAGACGCACAACGCCACCGGGCGAAGCCTCACAAAGGGCAACTTTGGCCTGATCCCCGAAACCGTGATGCACTCGCCAGCCTACCGCGCAACGTCGCTTGCTGGCCGTGCGCTGCTTCTGGAAGTCGCCGTGCTTTATCGGGGAAGCAACAACGGCTTTATCGGCCTGTCGGCACGGCAAGCAGCGGAGCGCCTGCGCTGTTCGAAGGATACCGCCGCGCGTGCCTTCCGTGAACTTCAGGAGCATGGGCTGATTACGATGATGCGACGCGGCAATTTCAAAGCCAAGACAGCGCCGCTTGCCAGCGAATGGTCCCTGACATGGCGGCCTTGCAACCGCAGCAACCATCTGCCCTCGCATGCCTATCAGCGGTGGCAACCTGGAGGTGCGACAAAGCCCGGCAAGAAAATCGACGGTCCGATATCAGGGACAGTTGCACGCATGAAAGCGTTTTACGGTCCGACCAGAAGGACAGAAAGGCGGGTTTCAGCATGTCCAACGGTACGACCACAGGGACACTCTCAGACTCTCCCATGGGAGGGTGACACGATGACCAAGCCGCAATTGAAGCAGACCGACAAGCTGACGATTGCTTTCCGAGATGGGGAATATCCAGCACTTGTCTCAGCAAAGGCACTCATAGGGCCGCATATCACTAACGCATTTGCCCTAGTGAAATTCGGGGCCGGATCGATTGGTGACGTGGCAATCGACCACGCCGTGGCTGCCATGTGCGATGGGGCGCAACGGGTTCACAAGAACGACCTGCGGGATGTCGAAGCCATGCTGATCAGCCAGGCCACCACGCTCAATGTCATGTTTGGCGAAATGACCCGCCGGGCAGGTCTCAATATGACCGATTACCCCCTTGCGGCAGATCGGTATTTCAAGATGGCCATGAAAGCGCAGAACCAGTGCCGCATGACGCTTGAAACGCTCGCCAATGTGAAGAACCCGCCGACAATTTTTACCAAGCAGGCTAACATTGCCAACGGACCGCAACAGGTGAACAACGGCATCGCACCATCCGCCGCGCCCGCGATGAAATCTGGAAATCGGCCAAAGGAACTTTTGGAGCAAGGCAATGTCGAACGGCTGGACACCGGAACGCAGGGCGGCACAGGCAGCGGCAATCAGCCAATGGAAGCCATGGTCAGGGTCGACAGGACCAAAGACACCTGAGGGTAAGGCTGTGGTGTGCAGGAACGCCTACAAGGGCGGCCACAGGGCAAGCCTGCGCGCCGTGATGCGAAGCGTTCGGGAAGAGCTTGATTGGCAGCAGTCGGCTCATGATGAAGTCAGACAGCGGATAGGAAACTGACCACCAAAAATTGGCGTCCATAAACTTGGCTTCAGGCCAGCCCGAACCAATCAATCGGAAAGCCTCTTCTCCCGCCTTCGTCGCGCCGAGATCGGCACGCATCACCACATCAGCGGTGCGTACGCGCATGCACGCGCACGCGAGATATAGGCGGGCGCTGATAATTGCCTGTTAGCAATGGCGCTGGCGAGAACAGTACGCGCCCGCGCGCGAGACATTGGGGCAAATGCGAACAGATGCTTCAGCAGTGATATGTGCTCTGCGACGTGAAGTTGAGCCTCGATGAATGACCCGGTTGCTTAGAGCCTGACCGAAAAAGAAGTTGAGTGATATCAGTCGTTTGTGATTCCGTGGGTGTTGCGACACATCGACGGAGGCTCTCAATGTGGACTGATACCACCCGCAAGCAACATGCCCGAAGCGGGCTGCGGTTGCCAAGTGA
>JANMFA010000519.1:0-10343 GCA_031377545.1 Hyphomicrobiales bacterium
TGAAGCGCACGTTCAAGGTCAAGAAGGGGCATGTTGTCGTGATCCACGCCGCCGCGGGCGGCACTGGACAGATCCTCTGCCAGTGGGCGCGCCTGATCGGTGCCACTGTCATCGGTACGGTGGGCGGCAAGGAAAAGGCGAAGATCGCGAAAAAGATTGGCTGCCATCATGTGATCGACACCACCAGCGAAGACATCGCCAAGCGGGTGCGCGAAATCACCAAGGGCGTCGGCGCGGATGTGGTCTATGACGGTGTCGGCAAGGCCACGTTCATGGCATCGCTCGACAGCCTGCGCAAGTTCGGCACCCTGGCGAGCTTTGGCAATGCTTCTGGTTCCGTGGAAGCCTTCAATATCGGAATTCTGGCACCGAAGGGGTCGCTCTACGTCACGCGCCCGACGCTGTTCGCCTTTATCTCGGATACCGCGACACTGCGGGCGATGGCGCGCAATCTCTTCCGTGTTGTCGGCAGCGGCGCGGTCAAGATCCCGGTGAACCACAAATTCCCATTGGCAAAGGCCGCAGATGCCCATCGCGCGCTCGAAGGCCGCCAGACAACGGGCTCGACAGTTCTCATCCCCTGATTGCATGGCCTGACAACGAAAAACCGCCGGGTTTGCGCCCGGCGGTTTTTTTTGTCGTGACGTCAATTGTGCGATCAGGGCTTTGGCGCTGCTGGCGCACCGGGTGCTGGTGCAGCGCCCGGCGCCGGGGCCGCGCCGCCCTGCAACTGCTGGCGCATCTGGTCGCTGCGCTTCTGGAGCTCTTCCTGCAACTTGCGCTGCTGCTCTTCCAGCACGGCCGGATCGATGGGCGGACCATCTACGCCCTTGGCGAAACCGGCGAGCGGGATCACGAAGCTGACTTCACGTGCCGCCTGGTTCTGCACCTGCAGTGTGAGGTTCTGGCCAGTCTTCATGCGAGCAAAAATCTGGTCGTTCGCCATGAACTCGGCGAAGCAGCCGTTCTGCACGCAGATCGTGTAGCGACCGGCAACGGGCTGGCCACCATCGATGGATGAACGCACACCGGGCTGCAGCAGGAAGGTGAGCGGCAGGAGGTATCGCACCTGGCGATCCACCTTGTTGCCCTCGCCCTTGGTTTCGTAAACCGCAATGGCCAGCACAGGTGTGTCGTTCTCGGCGACGAAGTCGCGCGTGGTGTAGCAGGTCTCGCGGTTGGAGGCGGGATCCTTGCCGCAAACCTTCGTCCAGTCTGCCTGGTTGGGATCTGCCTTCAGGTTCACGACGGCAGCACCGGCGGCTGGCTGCTGCGCGGCAGGCGCTGGCTGCGCCGGGCGCTGACCCGTCTGCCCCGCCGGGCGCTGCGGCTGCGCCTGCTGGGCAAACAGTGGAGTCGCGAGTGCTGTCGCAGCAGCCAGAACGGCGGCGGCGGACAAACCACGCATGATATTCAACGACTGCATTCTTTCATCCTTCGAAACATCGGGACTTTTCGACTGGCCCGCGAAACACATCACGTGCGCACGATCATGAATCTTTGAAGGCCTTTAGCGGGTCTTTGTGCCGGAAACCAGAGCGTCGTGGCCGTTCCTTGATGAAATTCTTCGTGCATCCGCGCCCCAAACCACGCGAACACGCCAGAACGATGGCGGACAGCCCGTTTGGGCGTGATACCTTGTCAGGATGATTCGGCGTCTTTTCAAACGGTTGGCCGTTGCGCCAGCCCGGCAGATCCAGGGTGTTGCGGCACTTTTCGTGCTTCTGGCGACCGCTCCTTTGGCTGTCGCCCAACCATCCCACGGCATCGCGCGCCATGGGCCGCCGGGCTTGGCAGCCGGGTTCACGCATCTGCCCTATGCCAACCCCGACACGCCCAAGGGCGGCAGACTGGTGATCGGCCAACTCGGCACATTCGACAGCATGAACCCCTACATCGCGCGCGGCGCTGTTCCAGAGGTCAGCCCCGGGAGCGGCATTAACACGCTGATCGTCCAGCCTCTGATGATGCGGTCGCTGGACGAGCCATTCACGCTCTATGGACTGGTCGCCGAAACCATCGAGACCGGACCGGACCGGACCTGGGTGGAGTTCCGGCTGAACCCCAAGGCCCGCTTTGCTGATGGCAACCCTGTCAGTGCAGAGGACGTGAAGTTCACGTTTGAGTTGCTGCGGGAGAAGGGCCGCCCGGCCCAGCGCAATGCCTATCGCCGGGTCAAGGAAATCATTGTCAGCGATGGCCTGACCATCCGTTTTGTCTTCGCCGAT
Organism: Hyphomicrobiales bacterium; assembly: GCA_031377545.1. Classification (GTDB taxonomy): domain Bacteria; phylum Pseudomonadota; class Alphaproteobacteria; order Rhizobiales; family Beijerinckiaceae; genus JADCCX01. The sequence goes on from JANMFA010000519.1 coordinate 2,229, forward strand.
TCGGATGGCGAACTGCCGATGCTTCTGGCCCTGATGCCTGCGCTCGCCCGCCACGACATCAACCGGGATACATTCGAACAACCGACGTTCAAACCACCAATGGGCACGGGCCCCTATCGCATTGCCAACCTCGATCCGGGAAAATCTTTCACGTTGCAACGCAATCCCGACTTCTGGGGCAAGGAACTGCCCATCCTGAAGGGGCACCATAACTTCGATGAGATCCGGGTGGATTTCTACCGTGACAGCAATGCGTTGTTCGAGGCGTTCAAAGTAGGGCTGTACGACGTTCGCTTTGAGGCAGATCCGGGCCGCTGGCTCGGTGGGTATGACTTTCCGGCGGTGCGCGAGGGAAAGATCATTCGCGAAACGTTGAAGTTCGAAGCGCCACGCGGCATGACTGGCATTGTGTTCAACACACGCAGGTCCGAGCTTGCTGATCCGCGTGTGCGCGCCGGGCTCATCGAGCTGTTCGACTTCGAGTGGCTGAACCGCAATCTTTTTCAGGGCGTCTATACCCGCCAGAAGAGCTACTTTGATCAGTCCGAGCTGTCATCCTCCGGTCGCCCGGCTTCCTACCGGGAGATGGAACTGCTCAAGCCGTTCAAAGAAACCATCGACGCGGAGATGCTGGCAGGCAGCTGGACGCCGCCCCAGTCCGACGGTTCGGGCCGCGACCGGCAGCGGATGCAATCGTCCATGGCGAAGCTTAGGGCTGCCGGCTACGGCCTGGTTGATGGCAAAATCGTCAACAACAAGACAGGCGAGCCGCTTTCCATCGAGTTTCTGGCCCTGTCGCGCGAGCAGGAGCGGATCGGGCTCGCCTTCAGCGATGCGCTTCGCCCCGTCGGGATCACGCTCAGGGTCCGCTTCGTTGATTCCAGCCTCTACTGGCGCAGACTGCGAACATTCGATTTCGACACGATGATTTGGAGCTACGGCGTCACGGCCTCTCCTGGTACGGAGCAGCCCAACCGGTTTTCATCCGCTGCGGCAGAACGCGAGGCCAGCCTGAACTACGCCGGGGTCAAATCCGCCGCCGTTGATGCCATGCTGGAATCCCTGCGCAAGGCGGCGACGCGCGAGGAGTTCGTGTCAGTCGTGCGCGCGCTCGATCGCGCACTGCTTTCCGGCCACTACGTACTGCCGCTTTACTTCGCACCCGAGCGCTGGATGGCACGGCAGGCCCATTTGAAAAGACCTGAGAAAGCCCCCCGTTTCGACATCAATTTCGAAACGTGGTGGCGGCAATAGCGTGTTGGTAGCAGTGATGAAGGGTTTGGTGGCGGACATGAAGCTGTATTACAGTCGTTGTTGGAATCACTTCGCACTGGCGGGCGTTCGATGAACGACAGGTACAAGTCCGAGGATCGGCGGCTGCATGGAACCTGGGCCCATCTGACCCTTGATTCACTCGTCGATACCGCCGTCCGGGCGCGCCCCGGCCGTCGCTGTTTTTGTGATGCGCCGGACATCGCGAACTGGTCTGATCTCACATCAAAGACGACAAATGCCGGAGACTTCGGTGCTCTCGTGACGCATTTTGCGCGGCAGATGCTGGCACTCGGACTTAACCAGGGTGATCCCGTTGTCGTCGCCATGCCGAATTGCGTGGATGGTGTGGCAGCACTCCTCGGCCTGATGGCGGCCGGCATGGTGCCGTGCCCTGTATCGGTCGTGGCCGGTGCCGATGAAATGCGTGTCGCTGCGGAGACTGCGGGTGCGAAGGCCATCATCACCGTAAACCGTTACGCCGATTTCCGGCCGTCCGAGGCGGCGCGGCAGGCAGCAAGTCGCTTTTATGGCCTGCGGTTCATCTGCGCCTTCGGTCCCAACCCGCCCGCAGGCGTTGTTTCACTCGATGACTGGAAAGACACGGAGCTTTCCAGCACCGCCTTGCCTCTGAATGCCCCGGCATCACCCGCGCTGATCACGCTCGACCGATCGAATGGAACGGTTTCTGCCCATGTGCGCAGCCATGCGCAGGTGATCAGCGACGCTCTGGCTCTTTCAGCGACATCGGGCCTGACCGGGCGCGGCACAATCGTTGCAACCTTTGCGCCGGTTTCCGCTGCCGGGTTTGTCTCGACCATTGCAGCCCCCCTGATCAGCGGCACCATGGTCATGCTGCATGGACCATTCGATCCTGATGTTCTCAAGCTTCAGATGTCTGCCCTGCCGGAAGCCATTGTGGTGCTTCCCGCGCCAGCAGAATCCAACATCCGCAAAGTCCTTGGGTCCGCTTTGAAGGATACGATCGTTGTGACCCGCGACCTTGAGGCGGCAAGGCCATTGTCGCCCGACGGACGGGTGACCGAATTGCTGAGCCTGGGCGAAACGGCACTCTGGTCCCTGCTGCGCGACAGCAATCGTTCGCGCCTGCGCATTCCACGCTTCTACAGGCATCCGGTTGGAACCGCCCTGCCCCGGACGGAGGCACAGATCGAGGCGATGCTGTCTCCGCGCGGCCTGCTGGCGTTGTCAGGCTTCGGAGTCGCGCGGGAATGGCCTGGGGATGACCAGGCGGTCTTGTCTGCCGTCGAGACCAGCTGGCGGGCACGGGGCGATGGACCGGAGCATTTTACCGCCGCGCCGGACGAACGCGAGATCGGCAGCGAAAGCGCCTCGTTCGCCGTCGTTGCCGCCTGAACCGTCGCGCTACTTCTGCAGGCTGACCGGAGCCCCCGTTTTGGCGGCTGAGCCTTCGAAATTGCGGCCGGATTGCTTCAGACGCGCAGCGACCCCACCGCCCGGTTCGTAGAGATAAACCTCATCCCCCCGAAGCTCCCACGCCGATACGCGCTGCAATTCGCGCGACTGGCAACCCGACGACGAGGCCTTGTAGAGATCCAGCGTCGGCGTGCTGGAAAGCATGACCTTGCAGCTGCTGCCGCTCGATTCACGCGCGGTCCAGCTGCCGGTGACGCTGGAACGGGTGGGCGCCCCCGATGCCGCCGGTGCGGGATCAGGGCGGGATGCGACAACAGGAGGCGGACTGACCACCGGATCGGTGACAGCCGGAGACGCCGTTCGAGGAGGCGCACGCGGCGGCTCGGGATCGATGGGCATGCTTGAACCGATGGGTGGCAGACCGGGCGTGCTGACAGGCCCGCCGGGACCGGCCGGAGGCAAGCCACCCAGCGCAGGATTGGGCGAACCCGGCGCGGGCAAGGACTGCGGACCGCCCAGAGGCGGCAAGGGCGACGAATCCACGCGACCCATCGGTGCGGGCGTAAACGTCTGAGCGCGCGGCGGCGGCGCAACCGCCTGTCTCGCCCCACCGAAATCCGAAAACCGGCTTGATCCGTCACATGCGGCCAAGGCAAGAAGCAGGGTGCCAGCAAGGGCAATCCGGGGCAATCCGCGACTGAATGGGGTGGTGTTGTTCATTGGGCCACGAATCCGCATCTCTCATCCAAACCTTATGGCCACCTGATGGACAATCAAGGGCTTCTCCCAGAATTCGATGGAAAGCACATGCATTGACAATACGCTTGCATCCACATCGCGCTGCTGACCGTATCATCATCTGGATGAACAACAGCCAATCACTCTGAAAAATGGCACTTTCCGGACCATAAAATGACAACAGCCCTCTGGTGCGTCCTCTTCGCGGCGCTTCTGCCCCTTGCCACGACCGGCATCGCGAAAGCGCTCGGCGGATCCTACAACAACCATGATCCCCGCACCCGTGCGCAATCATACGAAGGCATGGCGAAGCGCGCGCATGCGGCGCATCTCAACAGTTTCGAGGCTTTCCCGCTGTTCGCGGCTGCGGTGCTCGTGGCGGAACTCAAGGGTGGGCAGAACGGCATGGTGGACATGCTGGCGGTGGCGCATGTCGGCTTCCGGATCGCCTATACAGCCGCATACCTCTATGACCGCCCGACCGTCCGCTCGGTACTGTGGGTGCTGGCGCTGGTGGCGACCATCACCATCTTCACATCACCGCTCTGGCGCTGACGCGATATCCCGCGTTGACGTCTGGGTCCCGCGACCCTATCCCGGCATCACTTGACGGCGGGCGGAAAGCCCGGTTGATCAGGAAACGCTTGATTTGCTCCATTCAAGCCCGGGTCCTTAGCTCAATGGTTAGAGCCGACCGCTCATAACGGTCTGGTTGTAGGTTCGAGTCCTACAGGACCCACCAGCGCTTTCCGTTAACCCTGCCGCTCAACGTCCTGTTCACCACGCCCGCAGATCGTGGCGTCGCGGTAACGAATGTGTTGCTGGTTTCGCTCAAATTGCTCCGATCAAAGTGGGTCCAGACAGGCAAAATGCCGTGGCGTCCGCTGTTGTTGCGGGTGGTTGCATGATGCGTGGTGTTGAGCGTGGAATTGAAGATCTCGTGACGGAAAGGCTGCGTCCCGTTGCCGGTGTGCCGATGACGATCCTGCACCGCTGCGAGGATTTCGCCATCACGCACATGCGCAGTCTTGCATTCGGTGCGGCGGGAGCCGTTCTGTCGATCGCCGCAATGCTCGCGCTGTCGGGGCCCGCGCCGTCGCCGGAACTGAATGATCCGGTGATCGTGGGGTCGGTGTCCGGAATGGTGCGCGTTCCGGCTCCGGAGACCTGGCAGCTCAACCGCAAACCCGTCGAGATTCTCAGTCTCCAGGCTCCGCAATTCGGACGCACGCCAGCGCAGTACCAATCGCGCACCAATGCGGCGGGTGACCGCGAGGACGCGCTGATGTTTGAAAACATCGCCGCCGATCTTCCTGACGCGAAGGTGATCCTTCGCCGCAGCACGAGCACTGCCCCCCTTCCCTCGATCTTCATCGACATGACGCGCCAGCAGGCCGAACGCGGCGTGGCGGTGGCGCGTGCCGGAACGCCGGGCAAACTGCCCACGAAGTTCGGCGACATTGAAGCGGCGGACATGACCTTCGTGGACGGCGGCGGCCGCAACCAGGCGTGCCTGGCATTCCGCTCAACCGGAATAATCAGCCTGGCGGGGTGGTACTGCGCTGCGCAAGGCGTCGGCGTGGAGCGCCCGGAGGTCGCCTGCTTCATCGATCGGCTGACGCTTCTGAAGTCGGGAGAGGACAAGGACCTTCGCAAGACGTTCACGGAGGCCGAACAACGTCGCCGTCCCTGCCCGAGCAGGTCTGTCAGTGCCGGCCGCAAGCCGAACTGGCTCGACGCCGATGGAAAGGCCCCCAGCATCCGCAACGATGTGACCGGGAGCATCGGTGAAAGGCCGAAGCGTTGATCATTCATCCGTGATCAGGCTTCACGGCCTCGCGGTTTTGCGCCATTGTACGTCAAGCCAAGATTCACTCACGTTACCATTCGTCCGAACACCGGAGACCACCATGCGCCTTCTGATTGCCCTCGCAGCCGCCAGCATCGCCTTCACGGCGTCGTACAGCGCTGCCGAAGCCGCCGGACACCGCAAGAAATCGAAGGATCTCGTGGTCAAGGTGAAGCCGCGCTCCTATCTCGATGCCGGCACTCAGGTGCCTCCGGGCGTTTACCAGAACTATTCGCTCGGCATGACGCCCTTCCGGGGAAGCGATTCGATCAATCCAATCGGCTCCGCACAGCAGCGCCTGCTTCCGGGCCGTTTTGGCGTCGCCTGGTAATGCCAAAGCCGAATTTATCGGCAGGTCTTACCCACCGTCGTTGATGCCTGCCAGTTAAGGTGAACGCAGGCTTCTGCTTTGCGTGGCTAGGCTGAGCGCGTAGGGTTGTGCGGATGATGCGCCGCCGTTCGCTTTTACCCCTCATTGCCATATTCCTCGCCCTTGTGGGCGTGGTGTTCAGCATCGTGTTCGTGTCGCGCATGCCACGGACGCTGACGCTGGCGGTCGGGCCCGCAGGATTTGAAACACACCGTTATGCGCAGGCGCTTGCCGAGGCCGGTATCGAGGCGCGCGAACGCATCCGTCTTTCCATCGTGACCACGGAGGGCGCGGAGGCAAGCGCCCGGCTGATGGAGACCGGCAAGATCGATCTTGCCATCATCCGCAGCGACTATGATCTGCCCACCAACGGCCAATCCATCCTCGTCAACACCAAGCGCGTCGCGGTGGTGATGGCCCCGCAAAGAGCGCGCGGCGGCATCCAGAAATTCGATGACCTCAAGGGCAAGCGCATCGCCGTTGTGCGCCTCACCGATCCCAACCTGCCGCTGGTGCGCCGGATGCTGGCCGTGGCCGACATTGCGGAGAAGGACGCCACTCTGATCGAGGTGGACATGCAGGACCTGCCGGATGTGCTTGGCACCGGCAAGGCGGATGCCGCGATCGCCATCGTGGTGCCTTCCGCGCCCAATTTCACAATGCTTGTGCCCGAAATCGCCAAGCGGCTGCCGGGCGGCCTGCGCATCGTGCCCATCGACGAGGCGCAGGCCATCGCCAACCGCGTCAACGGCGTGGAGGTGGCGGAGATTCCCGCCGGATCCTTCGGCTCGAAGCGCCCGGTCGAGGAAGTGGCGACCGTGGCGATCAGCTACCGCACGGTGGCGCGGGCCACCATGTCGGAGGATCTTGCGGGCCGTGCGGCAAAATCGCTTTACGACCTGCGCACGCGCCTGAACCGCACGATCCCAATCGCCTTCACAGCGGAGCCGCCGGATGGCAAGTCCGGCGGGCGACTGCCCGTGCATCCCGGTGCGATGGCGCATTTCGACGGCGAGACGAAGACATTCTACGAGCGCTACGGCGAATTTATCTTCACCGGCCTGTGGGGCGCTTCCATCCTTGGCTCGGGCATCGCCGGATTCATCGCCTGGGCCGGTCGCAAGCGGCATGGCGAAGGCAGCCGCATGATCGACGAGATCGCCACGCTGACCACCGCCGCCCGCACGGCCTCCCCCGCCGGTCTGGCCGAGATCGAGGCGAGGGGTGACGCCATCGTGGCTAGCCTCGCGCGAATGCGGCAGGACGGGCATGTGTCGGACGCCGTGGTGGAAAGCGCCGCGCTGGCGCTGGATCATTTCCGGAGCGTGGTGGAGGGGGTGAGGGGGTGATGTGTGGCTCTCCTTCTCCCCCTGCGGGAGAAGGTGTCATCGCGTCAGCGATGACGGATGAGGGGTATTGCGGAGCAAGTCTTGCAAGCGTTGTGCAAGCCGATCCGGAGGATGGCTGACGCCAAACCCCTCATCCGACCTTTGCAAGGTGCAGACAAATTTATGCGAGATGCATAAATTTGCTGCGGCAAAGACCACCTTCTCCCGCAAGGGGAGAAGGAAAAGCGCTCCCTCAAAACAGAAAATACCGCTGCGCCATCGGCAGTTCGCTTGCAGGCTTGCACGTCAGCAATTCCCCATCCGCGCGCACCTCATAGGTCTCCGGATTGACCTCAATATCCGGACACGCGCTGTTGTGCACCATTGACGCCTTCGATATCCCGCCGCGCGTGTTCTTCACCGGCAGCATCACCTTGTCCGTGCCGTATTTGCCCGCGATTCCCTTCGCCAGCGACGCCTCCGACACGAACACCACGGACGAGCGCGTGAGCGACTTGCCGAACGCGCCGAACATTGGCCTGTAATGCACGGGCTGCGGCGTGGGGATGGAGGCGTTGGCGTCTCCCATCAGGGCGGCGGCGATGGTGCCCATTTTCAGCACCATGTCGGGCTTCACGCCGAAGAAGGCGGGCGACCACAGGACGAGATCGGCCAGCTTGCCGACTTCCACCGAGCCGATATGCGCCGACAGGCCATGCGCAATCGCCGGATTGATCGTCACCTTCGCCATGTAGCGCTTGACGCGGAAATTGTCCGCGCCCGGCGTATCGCCCTCCAGCTTGCCGCGCTGACCCTTCATCTTGTGCGCGGTCTGGAGCGTGCGGATGATCACCTCGCCAACGCGGCCCATGGCCTGAGAGTCCGACGCCATGATCGAGAGCGCCCCCATGTCGTGCAGCACATCCTCCGCCGCGATGGTCTCCTTGCGGATGCGGCTTTCGGCAAAGGCGATGTCCTCGGGGATGGAGCTGTCGAGATGGTGGCAGACCATCAGCATGTCGAGATGCTCTTCCAGCGTATTCACGGTGTAGGGCATTGTGGGGTTGGTGGAAGACGGGATGACGTTCTTGTAGCCAGCGACCTTGATGATATCGGGCGCGTGTCCACCGCCCGCACCCTCTGTATGAAAGGCGTGGATG